>WLNM01000059.1 GCA_009699825.1 Actinomycetota bacterium | reverse complement strand
TCACGAAAACGTAGTTATTGGCGGCAGCATCATTTCGGCCGGAGCCGATATTGGGCAAGGATCTGAGGTAGAAAATAGCTTCATTGCGCCCGGGTCACATATCCCTGCGCATTCGAAAATTATTGGAAATTATTATTCAAATGAGTTGATTTCACCTTTAAATCTTTAAAAATCCTCACTTTCACGCTCAATGTGCCCAGCCTTGGACTTGACTTAAAGGGATTACAAGCGTGTAATTCACTCTTAGTAGGCCACATCCACAAGGGATGAAGCCATGAATTACAAGGAGAATCGGAAAATGCCGATCCGCCCACAAGATTCACAGAAGCAGGCACCTACTTCCTCTAATACTTCCTCTCATCCAAATCTTGGCTCAGGTCCCATTATTCAACTCGTCTCCGGTGAGAGCGTTGAGTTGTCGTGGCAAGAACGCGCACTTTGTGCGCAAACAGATCCAGAAGCATTCTTTCCTGAAAAAGGTGGATCAACTCGTGAAGCAAAGCGAGTCTGTCTCTCATGCGATGTGCGTTCGCAATGTTTGGAATACGCACTTGCTCATGATGAACGATTCGGAATTTGGGGCGGACTTTCAGAACGCGAACGCCGCCGTCTGAAGCGCCGTCCTGCTTAATCGCGGCCGCGCGATCTCGAGCGAAAACAGGTTCACGCAATGGCTGTAAAAGCCGCAGAAGATTTGAATCACGTCACTGCAATTCTTGTTGTGCATGATGGTGCTAAGTGGTTGCCTGAAGTTGTCGCATCGCTGACATCACAAAAACGACAAGTAGATCAGATGCTCGCTGTAGATACTGGATCAATTGATTCATCTGTTGCGCTTGTAAAGGGCGCAAAAATTCCAGTGCTTTCTCTCGATCGCGAATCTGGTTTTGGTGATGCAATCTGGGCGGCAATTCAAACTTTGCCAACACCAACTTCACCTGCACATGAATGGCTTTGGATTTTGCATGATGACTGTGCAATGCATCCAGATGCACTCGATAAATTACTAGAAGCCCTCGCTGAAAAACCACAAGCAGTGATGGCTGGACCAAAATTATTGGGTTGGCGTGACAAATCCCATTTACTTGAAATTGGTGTAAGTATTGCCTCAGATGGTGCACGATGGACTGGACTAGAACCACATGAATATGACCAGGGCCAACATGACGGTGTGCACGACGTCCTTGCAGTAAGCACTGCCGGTGCTCTAGTTCGCCGAGATGCATTTGTGGAACTCGGTGGATTCGATCCCAACCTCTCACTCTTTAGAGATGATGTTGATTTTGGTTGGCGCGCAAGAGTTGCTGGACACTCTGTAATTGCTGTCAGTGATGCAAAGGGTTTTCATGCCCAAGCCGCGGCATCTGAGCGGCGCTCCGCCGATGTCAAGGAAGCGTTTTTGCATAGACCACTGCTTCTTGATCGACGAAACGCAGCTTATGTCTTGCTCGCAAACTCATCGTGGTGGATGTTGCCTTGGGTTGTTTTGCAAATACTTGGATCAGCAGTTGCACGCGCAGTTGGATACTTACTCGCCAAACTTCCTGGATATGCAAGCGATGAACTTTTAGCGCTCGCAACTCTGATAATTCATCCTCGAGAAATTGCAAGTGCACGAAAATTTAGAAAATCCCATAGATTGCTATCAGCGCGCGCAGTAAAAGAATTTATTCCACACCGTAGACATCAATTAAGAGCAGCAATTGAGAGACTTATTGATGCGATTCGAAGCACTGTGTTGCCGACTGTTTCTGAATCGAGCACAGTACTTGAGCCACTCAATGAAGATGAAGATTTATTGACACCTGCCACAACGGGTCGATGGTGGACAATATTTAAACAACCAAAAGCTCTGACGGGTTTAGGGATGTTGATTTTGATTGCAATTTGGTCGCGACAGAGATACGGATCTCTCGTTGGCGGCGCACTCGTTCAAACGCCGGAAGGTGCCAGAGATTTATGGCAAATGTATTTTGACTCATGGCATCAAATTGGAATGGGAACCGATCAAGGTGCTCCACCATGGATTGCCGTGGTGGCACTGGGTTCAACTATTTTGCTTGGCAAAGCAAATCTATTCACCACGCTACTTTTCTTTTTTGCTCCACTCATTTTCATGCTGGCAAGTTATAGACTTTTCTCGAGAATCACTTCGCACAATTGGTTGCGAGTTATGGCTAGTTTCCTTTACGCAATTTCTCCTGTTGCGGTTGCAAGTATCAATTCAGGACGAATCGGAACCATCGTCACATTGATTCTTTTGCCATACATCGCAATACTCATTCGAGACTGGCTCACCATTGAAATTACATCCTGGCGTAAAATCTTTCTACTTTCGCTGCTATTAACTCTTGCTTATGTTTTTTCAATGCAAGTTTTTATCTTTCTTCTCATCGTTACCGTAATCATTTCAATTATTGATTTTCTAAAATACGGAAATATTAGTTTTTTTCATCAACGTTTGGCTCGGCGTGCAACCTTGGTTATAGCTCCTTTAGTTGCGAGCATTCCGTGGTCATTTACAGTTCTGTTTGAACCAAAGAATTTATTTCTTGAACCAGGTTTAACCATTGCAGGTGGAGGTCCCAACTTCGCGCTCCTTTCAAATCCTGGTGGATCCGGCGCTCTTCCTTGGTGGTCACTTAGCCCAGTTTCGCTAGTTCTTCTTGTTGCGCTTTTTTCTAATACCAAAGCAAGGTTGATCTCTTATTTCGGAAGCGGCGCACTTGGTGTTGCCGTAGTAATCGGTTCGCTCTCTTTTTCTGGTCATGGCAATTCCTCACCTGTTCGAACGTGGACCGGTTCTTTTATTGCAATCGCCACAATATGTTCAATAGCCTCTGGAATTTTAATTTTAGATCGACTAAGAGAAGTACTCGTTGTAACAAATTTTCACTTCCGCCATATTCTTGCTGGATTACTTGTAGTCATAACGGCTTTATATTCTCTCTCGACAATTTCATGGCTTGTGACAGCAGGTGCAAACTCCCCGACTCGGACTACGGATACAAAGGTTTTACCGGCATTTCTTGGAATAGATGATGGAATAAAGACAATTGTTCTTCGGCAAGTAAAGAGTAATAACGATAACTCCTTGCAATATTTCATTGCTCGGGGACACGATGTTGTTCTGGGCGAACCAGACATTGCCCCCAAAGAATCGAGAGAAGTCACAAATGCAATTAAAGATATTGCAGATGGCAGTGGAATCTCTGCCTCTCGCGTTCTTGGTCGATATGGAATTCAGTATGTATTTGCTAAGAGTCCAACAAATAAGGAAGTAGTTCGTACCATTGACGGACTTGGCGGGTTCGTAAGATCTTCTGCAACAAGTGCTGGAATCGTATGGAAAGTTAATAATGCATATAGTCGAATTAATTTTATTGATTCAAATGGCAAAGTTACCGAGATTCCAAGCACAAGTGTTGGCACTAGAACTCAGATTAATTCAACAGGAACAATCCTAATAACAGATACATATAGTAATTCTTGGAAAATTTTCCAAAATGGAACCACGTTAGAGCGCACGAAAGACGCGAATGGACTCCCACAATTTGCAGTAGTTCAGCCTGGTGAAATTTCTCTTCTCCACGATGGTACGACTCGTCGTGGAATGCTTTCGCTCCAATTTATTTTCCTAGTTACGTTAATCGTTCTCGCAGCACCAGCCGGACGTAAACGTCGTGAGTTGTCAGAAAGTGAGCTGACGTGAAAGTAAGAAGATACTTAGTTGTTGCCCTTACATTAGGAGCACTTGTTGTGGCGTCAAATTCATTAAGTGGATCGATTTCTCGAGATCAATTTTCTTTAAGTTATGCAGCAGTAGTGTGCCCAGCAACATCGAGTGGTTTGTCATCTCAAATTTCAATTGGTTCAAGTAGTACAAAAATTCATCGTGTTGGCTCGACTTCTGCGAAATTTGTTAACTCCCGAGCGATGCGAATACCAGTACCTCGTGATCCAGTTCTCGTTGACGCAAAGGGAATCACACCAATTGTTTGGCAGAGTCGTGCAGGTTCATGGGCTGGCGGAACAATTTGTTCCGACCCTGTTGCAAGTCAGTGGTTTGTTGGCGGTTCCGCGGACATCACCTCGCGTGGAAAATTAATACTTGTAAATAGCGGCTTAAGCGAATCAGTAGCTGATGTTTATATTTGGAGTGGCACCACGCCTACAACTTCTAAAGTTTTCAGTATTAAAGCGAATTCGTTTCAATCTGTTGGCTTGGATTCACTAGCGCCTGGCGAATCTTCGATTGTGATTCGAGTTGTTTCGAGATCTGGGCGTTTGAATGCATTTGTTGTAGATGAAAGAGGAAAAGGACTTCGCACGCTAGGCGGAGATTTAGTCAGCCCGGGCATTGCACCGGCTAAACAAATTTTTATTCCAGCAATTCCGCTTCAGCAAAAAATCAAGAATGCACCAGCGCAACAACTTCGACTATTGGCACCAGGGGATGCTGATGCAAATGTCAGTGTTGAGATAATTTCAGGTGATGGTCGATTCACACCAGTTGGTTTTGATGCAATTACTTTAAAGAAAGGCCAAGTGATGAACTTTTCACTATCGCCTTCGGTTAAGTCATCTGTGTACGGCGTACGAATTAACTCAGATGAGCCAATTGTCGCAGGAGTCTTTGCAAATGTTGGAAGAGATTTCCTCTGGAGTTCTTCGGTTCCGGTGCTAACTCCATTTACGATTGCGATGACCGGGATGTCACCGTTACTGGTCTTCGTGGGCGACAGCATCAATGTTGAAATTGAATTAGGCATTGCGGGCGGAAAGAAGGTGAGCAAAACAATTCGGGGAAGCGATATCGCTTTTTGGCGAGTTCCTGGAAATGCTCGGAATCTAACCTTTCTTCGAGTCAGTGCTAATACCTATGCATCCGCCCTTCAAAATTCGGTCAATGGCTTTGGATCGATTCCACTAGTTGCTGGAAGCGTCCTGACAAAATCAGCTATTCCATCTGCAAACATTCGCGTTTTGAATCCTTGATAATCCCAAGTTTTTAGTGGGCACCCCACTAATCTTGTGTACATGAGTTCGCATTCACGTTATGGCCGCGCATGTTCGCGCAGCAGTTGTCGACTCACCGCAAATATGACGTTGACGTACAACTATGCAGATTCGACCGCTGTACTTGGTCCACTTGCAACTTTTTCTGAACCCCATGCATACGATTTATGTGAAAAACATGGAGAACGTCTTACTGTGCCTAACGGGTGGAATGTAATTAGAGCTTCAATAAATCCACATGATAACGGTCCGACGCAAGATGATTTAATGGCGATTGCTGATGCAGTTCGCGAAGCAGGCGCTAAGGAAATAAGTAGCGAAACTCCACTAAACAGTGCGAGTGCTGCAACTTCTCTTGGTCGCCGAGGACACTTGCGGGCCGTTCCGTCCTAGACTCTGCCTTATGGGTTCGAGTGAAGTTCCAAATATTTTTAAAGCGTATGACATACGCGGATTAGTTGGATCTGAGTTAACACCTGATTTTACTTTTGCAACTGGTGCTGCATTTGCACGATTCATAATGCAAGAACGTGAACCAGGAACAATTGTTATTGGCCAAGATATGCGTCCATCTTCACCACAATTAGCAGATGCATTCTCCGCGGGTGTGACTTCCCTTGGTTTAGATGTAATTCGTATGGGTCTGGCATCGACCGATATGTTGTATTTTGCGGCAGGAAAATTAAATATGCCAGGTGCAATGTTCACTGCCAGCCATAACCCGGCGCAATACAACGGAATCAAATTGTGCCTCAGCGGTGCCAGGCCAATTGGCAGAGAATCAGGCTTGCAAACTATTGAAAACTTTGTTCGAACAGGATCACCTATTTCCCTTGGAAATGTTGGAAAGGAGAGCCAACGCAATTTGCTCTCAGATTACGTTAAACATTTACACACGCTTGTAGATGTATCGGGAATTAGAAAACTAAAGATTGTTATAGATGCAGGAAATGGAATGGCTGGGTACACGGCTCCTGCAATATTTGAAGGCCTCAACATTGATGTAATTCCCATGTATTTTGAACTTGATGGTTCCTTTCCAAATCATGAAGCAAATCCCATAGATCCTAAGAATTTGAAAGATTTGCAAAAGGCAGTTAAAAAACATGGCGCCGACATCGGTTTGGCATTCGATGGCGATGCCGATCGCTGCTTCTTGGTTGATGAAAATGGGAAAACGGTAAATCCATCAGATCTCACAGCCCTTATTGCAGATCGTGAGTTAAAAAAACATCCAGGATCTGCAATTATCTATAACCTAATTTCTTCTCGCTCGGTACCAGAAGTAATCGAAGAAAATGGTGGCGTTGCCCTTCGATCTCGTGTCGGACATTCATATATAAAGGCATTGATGGCACAAAGTGGTGCAATTTTTGGTGGAGAACATTCAGGGCATTTTTATTTTAAAGATTTTTGGAGAGCAGACTCGGGCGCATTGGCAGCACTGCATGCAATTGCTGCGCTCGGAAGCTCAAAGGCTTCATTGTCCAAATTGCTAAAGCCTTATCAAAGGTATTTTTCTAGCGGTGAAATTAATTCGAAAGTTAAAGACGCGCAACACGCAATGGGTGTTGTTGAGCAAAAGTACGCACAACTCGAGTCAGTAACAATTGATGATCTAGATGGCTTGACCGTACAAGGTGATACGTGGTGGTTTAATCTGCGCCCCTCAAATACTGAGCCGCTGCTTCGCCTTAATGTAGAAGCCAAGGACCTTGCCCGCATGGAGAAAATCAAAGACGAGGTGC
>WLNM01000058.1 GCA_009699825.1 Actinomycetota bacterium | reverse complement strand
TTATTTGACGAGCCTAACATCGGCTTTTTTCATGTCTATATCAATTCCGAAGGGAACAACGTTGATTATGCGGTTATTACTTGGATTTCCTTGGTTACATAACTTTGTATCAAGAGTTGGCTCGGAAACTGCAACAAATCTAAAGAGCACGTGTTGATTTACGATTGCCCCCGAAAGAGACTCTGCACGTAAGCCATTACCTGAATTTATAAGAGCGGTTACGTCATCGCTTGAGCCTGTAATACGTATGTAATTAGTCAAATCTCCAACGAGCGTCTTTGGTTCAAGATTGTTGGCTGCATCTTTATCTGAGATATCTAGCGTTGCCCCGCTAGATGAAATACACGCAAGAACGAAGGATGGTGCAGATAGATCAATAGGTGTAATTAAGACTGAATGAGCACGCGGGTCAGCGCGAACCGCGCTCGCCACTCGGACGAACATCTTTTGATTAGCAATGGCATGCGGTGCTTCTTTAGTTGGTGTTGGAGATGGTGTTGCAGAATCACCCGGAGTTGGATCTACAGCCGGAGTTGGTTCCGGAGTAGGTGTTGGATCTACCCCTGGTGTCGGATCAGTAGTAGGCGTCGGATCTACAACGGGAGTTGGATCAGGCGTAGGCGTAGCCACATCAGGTGCAACTATCGGATCTTCGATAGGCGGGATTGCATCATCGGCTAGTGATTGACCGATGAAGAGTGCGCTGAGCGCAAAGACAAAAGCGGCAACCCACGTGCGTGAAACTTTTGCCTGCATGCGACGAAGAGTAATCCTCTATCAATAGGCGCATTTTTTCGCACGAGTAATAACCGAATAAATACAACTTGCCGAAAATCCACTTGTTTGTATTTGCTTTAATCTTTCGTCCATGACACGTGCGCCTAAAAGAATCATTTCAATCACTCTTTCCCTTCTCATTGCTTTGTACGGAAGTGTTGCGCAGTCGCAACCCGCATCCGCAGTAGCACGTGGTGCAGATTTCACCGTAACGGTCAGCGACTTACAATTCATTTTGCAACAAATCCGTATCGCAGAGTCACACCGTGCATACGAAGCCACATCACCAGCTGTCACACCAAGCACGAATGTGCTTGCCGCTGGGCGTATTTTGGCCGACCCACAAGCACCTGCGACAACTGGTAGAACTGCGGGTCAAGCACGAACAGTTAATATCACTGCGGCATCAACGCGAGTATTGAGTCCCTTGCTTCCTGAAGGTTTACGCCAAGTTGATGGTCGAAATAACAACCTGACTGGAAATGGTTTTTCTTCTTGGATGGGCTTCGGCTACATAACACCAACAACACTTGGTAAATCTGCATGGGGCGCCGCAGATACTTCATTTCCCCGAATTCTCGGTCCTGTATTTAGAAGCGGATACGATGTTCGCTCAGGAAATGTTACTGATGCTGCGCCACGCGTAATCAGCAATCTTATTTCAGATCAGTCCGTGTCAAACCCTGCTGCTCGGGCAGCAGCGAGCTGTGCAGTCAGTGGAGCAAATGCATGCGTGCCATCTGATACTGATAACGTTTCTCTTTTTATTCGTAACCACGCAACAAATGGTGTAGCAGCACCATATAACGGAATGTTTACACTCTTCGGTCAGTTTTTTGACCACGGTCTTGATTTAGTGGGCAAGTCATCTACTGAAGCGGTAAAAATTCCTTTAGCTGATTCCGATCCACTCTACGGAGCATGCGTAAACTTAACGAATCGTGGGTGTATTACTGAGATTTCTATGGGCCGCACAGTTCTCGACACCAATAACCCAAATACGGCGGGAACGAATACAACAACACCATGGGTTGACCAGAATCAAACGTATACATCTCATCCATCGCACCAAGTTTTTCTTCGTGAGTATTTCTGCCGTGGCCTAGAGACGTCAACGACAATCAATTCAGCGACTTTATGTACAACAGCAAATCCTCCAATCGCAACAGGCAAGTTACTTGATGGAGATATTGCTGGAAATATTGCAAACTGGAGCGAAGTAAAGCGTCAAGCGGCAAATAAACTTGGAATTCAATTAGTTGATATGGATATTCACAATGTTCCACTATTGCTAACAGATGAATACGGACGCTTCTTGCGTTCTTCTGGATTCCCACAAGTTGTTACAGGAAATGTTGGCACAAGCGCAACAGTACGTGTTGGAAACCCAGCGGCTCCGGTGTTGTCCGGTGTTGGGGTAGGTCACGCATTTCTTGATGACATCGCTCATACTGCTAAGCCAACAGCTACTAATACTGCCGATGTTGATACAGATATCAATAATTACTCAGGTCCTACTTTTTATGACAATGAGTTACTCGATGCGCACTTCATCACTGGTGATGGACGTGGAAATGAAAACATCGGATTAACGGCAATTCATACTGTCTTCCATGCTGAGCACAACCGTTTATGGGCAGACATTCAAGATGTCATCAACAGTGCAACAACGGGATCAACTGGATTAGGTGCAACAACCCTTGCTGATTTTAAGAGTGCATGGCGAGTTTCCTCCATCACTACCGCAAACTCGAACCCTGAGTGGAATGGCGAACGCTTATTCCATGCTTCAAAGTTCATCACTGAAATGGAATATCAGCACCTTGTTTTTGGGGAATTTTCACGAAAAGTTCAACCATTAATTAAGCCATTTGCAGCTTATGATCCAACAATTCGTCCCGACATCTCAGGTGAATTTGCGCATGCGGTTTACCGTTATGGCCATTCTCAGCTCAATGAAATGGTAGATCGTACTTCTGTTACTGGTGGGGATTTATCAGTACCGCTTTTATATGCATTTTTAAATCCAACAGAATTTAATCAACCTCACGATTACACAAATGCGCAAGCACCGCAGACTATCGGTGGACAACTTAACGGCCACGTTGCAGCGGGCAGCGTTATTAGAGGCATGGCTAATCAGACTGGAAACGAAATTGATGAGTTTGTAACTGGCGCTCTTCGAAACAGCTTGCTTGGGTTACCTCTTGACCTTGCAACTCTGAATCTTGCTCGAGGTCGGGATGCAGGTATTTCTTCACTCAATGCATTTAGAACGTCATTGAAGACCAGTACAGGAATAACAAGTCTGTCGCCATATACTTCATGGGCGCAATTTGGACAGAATCTTCGCCATCCACAATCTTTAGTGAACTTCATCGCAGCCTATGGAAATACAACGGGATCGATTACCTTCTTAGATGGCGCAACGCCAGATGTTGCAAATGACACCGTTACCGTTTCATTAAATTCAGCAGATAATTCTGGGGATTACAACCTTAAGCGCAGCGCTGCACAGAGCATTGTTGATTGCTACGAGGCCTATCACGCTTTAGAAGGTGTTGAATCTTGCGAGGAATTCATGTTAGGCACAAGCGGTCTTAATGACATCGATCTTTGGATCGGTGGTCTTGCTGAGAAAAATACACAAGCTGGCACAATGCTTGGAAACACATTTGATTATGTCTTTAAGAAGCAAATGGAAAAACTACAAGAAAGCGATCGCTTCTATTATCTTGGAAGACTTGCTGGTCTAAACTTAACTGTTCAGGTCGAAACGAACTTTTTCTCTGACATCATCATGAGAAATACTGACGTCAAATCAATAACAACTGACGCTTTTGCCGTTCCAACTCACACAGTGAATATGGATTCACCTGCTCCTTCATTTATCAAGATATTAGGTGATGGCAGCTGGATGTACACCGGCGATGGTCACGTATTGTGGAATGGAACTTCTGGTAGTGACAAAGTTCTTTCCGACCGTGGAGATGATTCAATCTATGGCGATGCTGGAAATGACTGGCTACGCGGCGGTGACGGAGATGACTTTATTCAAGGTGGAGAAGGTCGCGACGTAATTGAAGATTCAGCCGGTATCAATATTTTGATTGGCGGAAACGGTAACGACTACATGAGTGGTTCAGGAACCGATACCTACAATGGAAACAGCGGAAATGACTTCTTATTTGGTGGAACATTCTCTGTTGTTGCACTAGCGGGAATCGGAAATGACTGGGTTCGCGGCAGTACCGATAATGACACGCTTTCAGGTGACGAAGGTGATGACTGGGTTGAAGGTGGCGAAGGCTCCGATGGAGTTGCTGGCGATGTTGTTGGTGCAGCAGGTGTCACTCTAACTTTCCCAGGAAAAGACGTTCTCATTGGAAATAGCGGTAACGATTTACTAGATGGATTCGATGGCGCTGACGTTTATGTCCCGGGTGATGGCACAGATTTAAATACTGGTGGCCTTGGTTTCGACTGGGCAACTTATTACAACGATGGTCAAACAGGTGGTGTCAACGAGGATCTTTCTAACTTTGCACCAGCACCAGGATTAGTTCTCGCAAACCTTGCGGATCAATTCCAAGAGATCGAAGGACTTTCTGGTGGCGATGGAGATGACATTCTTGCTGGTACATCTGTAACAACACTTGGTGGTACTGCAAGTAATGGTCTTAGTGCAAGTGACTGTTCACTTATCACTGGATTGGCTCAATTGATGCCAACCACTTGTGTCTGGAACGTAGGAGATATTTTAGTTGGCGGAGCGGGCAGTGATGAGTTCACTGGACGTAACGGAAATGACCTCATCGATGGCGATGCGGTTCTTCAAACATGGATTTCCATTCCAAGTTCATGGGGAATTCCAAATGAAGCTCTTAGTGCTTACGTGAGTGTGCCAGCCGGACGTGCATATGTTTCCAGCATGTCAACAATTAGCGAATACATTGCAAACAACCTCATTGGATCAAATGTTGATGTTATGGCTAGCTTGCAAATTGTTCGACTTATTGCACAGACTGGTCACTCAACAGAGAATGACGTTGCGGTCTTCCAAGCACCACGTGCAAATTACACAATTGTGTTAAATGCCAATGGAACTATCACAGTGACAGATCCACGCAATGGTGGCGGAGCAGCCAACGATGGCGTGGACACGCTTCGCAACATCGAAACTCTTCGATTCACAGATGGTGATCTCTTGGTTTCATCTCTTCCACCTAGCGCACCAGTACTTGTTGCTGGTGGAGCAGTTGGTGGAGTTGGAACAATCGCTGTTACATGGGCTGCTCCAACAGTTGCAGGCGGTGCGCCTCTTGCTACTTACACAGCACGTGCATGGACAACCAATAATCGCGCAGGAACTCCTGCTGGAACATGTACAACTGCGAATGCAACAATTCGTACGTGCTCGATTTCAGGACTTGGTGCAGGCGCTTATTTTGTAGACGTAATTGCTACAACTACCACGCCGATTAATAGTGCTCCTTCAGCGATAGTTGCAGTATCACCAACAGTGACTGCTGCAATTCCTGCTTCAATCACTCCAGGTACCCAAACAGTTAATGCAACGCAAAATGTTTCAATTGCGGCCACATCAGCCTTTAATACAACGGGATTCACTGGAACAGTTACTTATTCCTATACTGGAGGAACGCTTCCAACAGGCATCGACTTTGATACAACAACAGGTATCTTCTCTGGTACGCCGAGCACATTGCTTACTCAGACAAGATTTACTGTCACTGCAAGTGATCAAACTCGCACAGCCACGGCCACCGTCAACATTACGGTTTCAGCCCCAGGCGCCGCATCAATCACGCCAATTACTTCAAGTGCCCAAACAGTTAATGCTGTAGTTGGGAGTTTGATTACTCCAACATCTGCGTTTACTGAAACAAATCTATCTGGCGCAGTGACGTATTCACTTGTCAGTGGAACTTGGCCTGATGGACTCTCATTGAATTCAAGTACAGGCGTTGTTTCTGGAACTCCAACAGCAACTCAGGCAAGTACTTCGTACACAATCAGAGCAACTGATTCACTCGGAGCAACTGCTGATGCAACAGTTAATATCACTATTAGCACGACACCAACTCCGCCACCAAGTGGTGCTCTCTCCGCTCCAACTGGTGTAACCGTTAGGGCTGGTGCAGCAGGTACAGCAGTGATTACCTGGAATGCAGTATCAGGTGCATCACGCTATACAGCTCAGGCATTCTCATCAAATACTTCGACCAAAATTATTCGCCAGTGCTCTGTAACGGCAACTGCGAATGGTTCATCATTTACTTGCACAATTCCGCGTCTGCAGAGTCGTTTGACTTATTACGTTGAAGTTGTTGTTCGTAACGTATCTGGCGCTATCTCAACTCCGAGCAGAATCGCTGTGACCGTCCTCTAAGTAGAGTTATTCTATGACTGTGGACACAAAGGGTTCGATCAAAGTTCTGCTAGTGGAGGATGAAGAGTTCACGCGTACGCTTATTCGTGAATCTTTAACCAAAATTGGTATGACAGTTGTTGATGTGGGATCCGTGCATGAAGCACTTGAAGTCATTGAAGACTTTGACCCACATGTGGTTGTCAGTGATCTTGATTTAGGACCTGGACCAGATGGCGCAGATTTACTCTATAAAGTTGAGCAAACTCGTCCTTGGACAGGCATGGTTGTTTTAACAGCGCATGCTTCGCCAGAATTGGCTCTTCACGGCGCTACTCGAATTCCTGAAAGTGCAACATATTTGGTGAAATCTCAAATAAGTTCTACGGATTATCTTCGCTCAGCAATCGAAGAATCTATTGCTCATCCTGGTTCAATGAATTCGGCAAATAAAAATTCAGAAGATCAATATGTTATTAGTGCAAGCCAAGGCGAAATCCTTCGCATGATTGCAGACGGTCTTTCAAATGCCGCAATTGCTCGTGAACGAGATGTCACTCTTCGCGCTGCTGAAGCATTGATTCAACGCACCTTCGCTGCCCTTGGTGTCAAAGGTGATCCAG
>WLNM01000057.1 GCA_009699825.1 Actinomycetota bacterium | reverse complement strand
TTCAATTGAAGCAAAATCACTCTTCTTGATTTTATCTTCAGATTTCTTAATGGGTCTGGCATCGGCTACTGCAGCAGTCATCACCAGAACATCACAATTATTCATTTTATCCTTCAGCGCACTGTGCATCTCTTGAGCTGTTTCAACACGGATAGTCTCAATCCCAGCTGTGTCAGATAAGTTTGAATTCGCTAAAACTAGAGTAACGGCGGCGCCTCTATTGCGAGCTTCTATAGCAATAGCTACTCCTTGTTTGCCTGAACTGCGATTACCAATAAATCGAACAGGATCTATCCCTTCGCGCGTTCCACCAGCAGAAATAAGAAATCGTCTTCCTTTGAAATCCTGCTGTGAACCCGTGTGTTCTAGAAAATTGGAAACAATTTCAGAGGTTTCAGGAAATCTTCCAATTCCAGAATCTTCACCAGTAAGACGGCCTGTATCTGGATTCATTATTTCAAAACCTCTGGTTCGCAAAATTCTAACGTTTTCTTGAGTTGTTTCATTAAGCCACATATGCGGATGCATTGCTGGAACTAAGAATTTTGGGGCTTTGCTTGCGCAGACCACATTTGTTAATAAGTCATCTGCTCGGCCTTGAGCTAACCTGGCCAGTAGATCAGCAGTTACGGGCGCGATGATAATTGCTTCAGCAAGTTCTGCGAGTGAAACATGTTTAACTTCATCTACTTTTTCCCACACCTGAGTTGTCACTGGCCTACCGGATAGCGCTTCCCATGTAGCTGTTCCAACAAAATTTAAACTAGATGGGGTTGGAACCACCGTTACAGCAAAATCTAAATCTAGAAGACGACGAAGCAGTTCGCACGATTTATAGGCTGCAATCCCGCCACCAACTCCGAGAATTATTTCCCGCTTGGTACTACTCATTTTTAACTTAAGCTGTTGGCTCGAGGTTTTCGATTGTTAGTAAGCCCTCATTGATTTCACGCAATGCAATTGAAAGTGGTTTTTCGTGAACATGTGTTTCAACAAGTGGGCCAACATATTCGAGCAGACCTTCGCCTAATTGTGAATAGTATGCGTTGATCTGACGGGCGCGCTTGGCCGCATAAAGCACGAGGCTATATTTTGAACCGCTTTTGTCTAACAATTCATCAATAGGTGGATTTGTAATTCCGTCCATTGTTTTAACTCCTCGTTTTAACTAATTAATAGGTGATGGCCCTAATGGGCAGAGGTCAAGGATAACAGTTTCTGCACAACGTTCTGGACCTCATCATTTATGAGGCGATGATCGAAAAATGAGGCTGATGCCAGCTCTTCTTGAGCAAGTGCAAGCCGTTCGGCTCTTCTTTGTGGAGAATCCGTTGCGCGTCTTTCAAGGCGGGAAACCAATTCCTCCCACGAAGGTGGTTCGAGGAATACAAGAATTGCTTCAGGGGAATGAACCTTTACTTGCTTAGCCCCTTCAATTTCAATTTCTAACAAAACATTCTTTCCTGAAGCGAGTGCTCTTTCTACTGGTTCGCGAGGAGTTCCATATCGGGCACCTGCAAAATGTGCCCATTCCAAAAAATGATCCTTGGCTATTTCGCCATCAAACTCTTCATCCGATAAAAAATAGTATTCAATGCCATGATGTTCAGAAGTTCGTGGTTTACGAGTAGTGGACGAAACACTCACCCAAAAAGTTCCATGTTTGCGTATATATGCCGCAATAGTGCTTTTGCCCACACCGCCAGGTCCTGAGAGAACAATCAATTTCCCACGTGATGTTGTGGGGCTGAATTCATCTGTGAGAGCAGATAATTGATGTTTGCCTAAACCTTGGATACGGCGTGTTGGTGAAATATTTAATCGCTCCATAATTGCATTTGCTCGTATTTTGCCTACTCCGCTAAGCGCCGCCAATAACTCGGCTACACGCATCTTTGCAATAACTGGATCGCTTTGAGCCATGGTGAAAATATCGGAAATGGATAATTCTCCAGATTTTATTTTTGATTTTGCTATCGATCGTATTTGTCGAGATTCTTTAGCCTTTGCTAGTGCCGCGCTACGTTGATCGGCACTTAATTGCGGCGGCTTTCCCATATGGATAATCTAGTGGAAAACACAGAAATTAAGAATTAAGAATTTCAGCCGCTATTGCGCGCGCTCGCTTGCCTATCTCAACTCCAGTTGGTTCCCATGCACTAGTGATCGGTCTACCGATCACAACATAATTTGCACCAGCGGCTATCGCTTCCGATGGAGTCATCGTTCGACTTTGATCATCTGTGCCAACCATAGATGAAGGCCTAACTCCGGGTGTGATAATCAAAGTATCTTTTCCGACAGCAGCACGTATATTTACTGTTTCTAAAGGAGAGCAAACTATTGCCCCAGCACCGGCTGAAACTGATAATTTTGCAAGATTAGTCGCCGATTGCATAGATGGTTGAGCAAAACCGATTGATGTGACATCTGATTCTGAAAGTGAAGTTAAAATTGTTACCGCTGTGATGTGTGTTTTGGGAGCAGCTGCAACAGCAGCTTTAATCATCGCAGCTCCCCCGCTTGCGTGTACCGTCAAAAATAGGGGTTCTAAGAGTGAAGCGCTTTTCGCTGCATGTTCTACAGTATTAGGAATATCGTGAAGTTTTAAATCCAAAAATATTCTGGCATCAGAATTATCAGTGATAGCTCGAACGCCTTCTCTGCCGAAATTAAGAAAAAACTCAAGTCCTAGTTTGAAGACACTAACGTATTCGCTTGTATGTGCTATCCACGATTTTGCCAACTCTAAATCAGATGTATCAACGGCAAGAATAATCGGTGCTTTTGTGCTCATGAATTTTCGGATTCTTCAACTGGCCTGTGTGCAAAACCAACGGCTTGCGCAACAGATGTAAAGCCTCGAACTGATAACAATTCAATAAGTTCATTCTGTATAGTAATGATGGCAGCAGGATCTCCGAACGAAGCAGTTCCAACTGAGATGCCTTTAGCACCAGCTAAAATTAATTCGAGTGCATCACGACCGCTTGCAACACCACCCATTCCTAAAATTGGTATATGTGGGAGAGCTTCGTGAACTTGATAAATGGCACGAACAGCAATTGGTCTAATTGCAGGACCTGAAAGTCCACCCGTTTTACCGCCAAGATGTGGACGCATCGTGTCTAAATTGATAACCATCGATAGAACCGTATTGATAAGTGCTAATCCATCAGCACCCGCATCAACAACACCTTTAGCAATTGAAACTAGATCAGTTACATCCGGTGATAATTTTGCGATGATTGGTAATTCACCACCGAGTGTTTTTCTCACTCCATCGATTACTCGTCTGGAAGCATCTGGGTCACAAGCAAAGACCAACCCGCGATTTTCTACATTTGGACATGAAATATTGACTTCTACAGCACTTATTCCAGGAGCAGATCTGAGCTTACGAGCCAGCGTTGAATACTCTTCAATAGTTTCTCCCGCGATTGAGACAATTACACGAGCCTTCTGACTTACCAGCCACGGTAAATCGTGAGATAAAAAGGCATCTATTCCTGGACCTTGTAATCCAATTGAATTAACCATTCCACTTGGAGTTTCAGCCATGCGTGGAGTTGGTCGACCGTGTCGAGGTTTACTCATAACTGATTTGGTTACTACCGCGCCTATTTCACGTAAATCAATGAACTGCGCCAACTCTTTTCCCGAGCTTGCACAACCACTTGCGGTAAATAGTGGAGAAGGAAACCACGCATTTCCAATTGTTGTTGATAAATCAATCATGCGTGTGCCTCGGGAATTTTGCCCACTAAATCCCACATAACCTGTGACCCATCCATTACGGGACCATCTATGCATGAACGCTTCATTGAAACATTTCCTTCAGAATCAGCAACAGGTAGAACACAGGTCATGCAGATACCAACACCGCAGGCCATGGATTCTTCTACCGCACATTGATGAACGACATCACTACCGGCAACAATGTGCGAAATTGCCCGCAACATAGGCATCGGTCCACAAGAATAAATAACATCAACCAGGCCATCAGCGATCAAACCGGGAATAGGTTCGGTTACTCGTCCTCGTTCGCCCATAGAACCATCTTCTGTGTAAATTTTCAGAACATTAACAGAGCGTTTCCCTTCCATGGGTGCATAAATTTTTCCACCAGTACTTGCTCCCAGGTACATATCAACACGACATCCTCGATTTTTTAAAACTTCCGCCAATCCAAATAATGGCGCAGAACCATAACCACCGCCAACTAGTAATGCTCGTACAGGTTCTGTTGGAATTCCGAATGCTGTACCCAAAGGAGCAATTAGATCAATGGTTGCGCCTTCAATCTGAGCACATAACCACTTACTGCCTTGACCGAAAGGAGCCACTATCAATTCCATAGAACCGCCATAAGGGCCAGAATGAGAAACGCGAGAAATAGCGAAAGCTCTTCGCAGAATCATTTTCGCATTATCTCCGCCGACTTTTATAGCTACAAAATTGCCGGGTTTGCAACCATTTACCATCTGACCAACATTTAAAAGGATCTGGTGATATTGCCCAACACGTTTATTCGAAACAACGGTGGCGATTAACCTCTCTGATGACTTATTAATATTCGTCATAATTAGGCCAACCAACTCTGTATTGACCGAATCGATAACTCTTCACGTTGCAAGGATTTAATACCTTCAACTGCAGCTTTAAAACCCGCTGTTGTTGTGATGCAAGGAACGGATCTTTGAACTGCAGCGGTTCTAATAAGCCAACCGTCTTGACGAGTTCCACGTCCCACTGGTGTATTAATTATGAGATCAATTTCTCCAGAATTGATCAATTCCACGATTGTTTTTTCCCCTAAAGGACCTGTGCCTTCTGAATGTTTGCGTACTCGAATGCACTCTATGGATCTAGCATTGAGAGCATCGGCAGTTCCTCCTGTTGCAAGTATTCTAAAACCAATACGAGAAAGGTCATGCGCTGCTTGGATTCCCTGTGGCTTATCCTTATCTGCCAAACTGATAAAAACTGTTCCGCTCTTAGGTAAAGCACCAAATGCACTTATCTGAGACTTTGCATAACTTTGACCGAATGAATTTGAAATACCCATAACTTCTCCGGTGGAACGCATCTCAGGACCGAGCACCGCATCGACTCCTCGACCATCGCTTCGACGGAAACGATTCCAGGGAAGAACGGCTTCTTTGACTGAAATACCTTTGGCAAAACCGTCTCCATTTTTTGGTAACAAGCCTTCTTCGCGCAATTGAGCGATAGAAGAACCGACCGCCAATCGAGCAGCAGCTTTGGCCAGTGCGACCCCTGTGGCTTTACTTACAAAGGGAACAGTTCTTGATGCACGTGGATTAGCTTCTAGGACAAATAACTGTGCCTCACTTATTGCAAATTGAATATTAATTAAGCCGACGACGCCAACTGCTTTCGCAATTTTTGTCGTGGCTTCCTTAATTGAGGCAATTTGTGTCGAGCTCAGAGACATTGCTGGTAATACACACGCGCTATCACCTGAATGTATGCCTGCCTCTTCAATATGTTCCATAACGCCACCTAAGAAAAGTTCGCTACCATCAAAGAGCGCATCTACATCGATCTCAATTGCACTGTCTAGAAAACGATCAACTAATACTGGATGATCAGGAGTGATATCGGTTGCGCGTGAAATGAATCCCGCTAATGATTCATCATCGTAAACAATTTCCATTCCTCTTCCACCAAGTACAAATGATGGACGCACCAAAACTGGATAACCTATCCGCTGAGCAATATCTAAAGATTCCTGTTCTGAAGCTGCCATTCCATATTCGGGGGCTAACAGATTTACTTGTTTTAGTATTTCACCGAAAGCGCCTCGTTCTTCGGCCAAATTAATTGCTTCTGGGCTCGTTCCGAGAATCGTCACCCCAGCCTCTTTTAGACCAGCTGCTAATCCAAGAGGTGTCTGCCCACCAAGTTGGGTGATAACCCCGAGAACTGGACCGGCCAAAGTTTCGGCATGGATTACTTCAAGCACATCTTCCAAAGTTAACGGCTCAAAATACAAGCGATCGCTAGTGTCATAATCTGTCGAAACGGTTTCAGGATTGCAATTAATCATGATTGTTTCGTAATCACTTTCTTGAAGTATGAAACTCGCATGGACACATGAATAATCAAATTCAATTCCTTGTCCTATTCGATTTGGTCCACTCCCCAAAATAATTACAGCGGGTTTAACTCGTACCTTTACCTCAGTCTCTTCTTCGTAGCTTGAATAATAATAAGGCGTAAATGCCTCAAACTCAGCGGCACACGTATCAACAGTCTTGTAAACAGGATGTATTCCCAAATGATTTCTTAGACGTCTTACATCTTCTTCAGCAACAGAGCGTAGTTGGGCTATTTGTAAATCCGAAAAACCTAAACTTTTCGCACTACGAATTACTTCAACATTTAGTTCACCGGGCTGAGCGATAGCCTGTGCCCTTTGATTAATAATCTCTATCTGTTGTAAATACCAAGGATCAATCTTGGTAGCCTCATGTACCCGCTCAGGGCCGCATCCCGCCCACATTGCAAGTTGTACTTGCTGCAAACGATATTCAGTTGGGATACGCATTTTCAGGAGTAGCTCATCTACGTTGATCGCACTTTTTTCTAATGGAAAAGTAAATACCGCTTCTTTGCGTTCAAGAGAACGAAGTGCCTTCATGAGAGCTTCTGGGAAACTACGACCGATGGCCATTGCTTCGCCGACACTCTTCATAGTGGTTGTGAGTCGAGGGTCTGCATCGGCGAATTTTTCAAAAGCAAAACGAGGAACTTTTACAACGACATAATCCAGTGTTGGTTCGAAAGACGCTGGGGTAACTTGTGTGATGTCGTTTCGAATCTCATCGAGGGTATAACCAATTGCCAATTTTGTAGCAATTTTTGCGATTGGAAATCCTGTTGCCTTGGAAGCCAGAGCACTGGATCGTGAAACGCGAGGATTCATTTCAATGACAATTATTCGACCATCAACTGGATTAACTGCGAATTGAATGTTGCAGCCACCAGTATCAACTCCTACCTCACGAATGATTTGTATCGACAGATCACGA
>WLNM01000056.1 GCA_009699825.1 Actinomycetota bacterium | reverse complement strand
CATCCAAGACCCATCTGTTCAATTGGAGCACCTTCTGGTTCTGCGCCAACATACTTACCTGGATCTGCGGCGCCGTGTGCTTTACCAAATGTGTGGCCACCGGCGATCAGTGCAACTGTTTCTTCATCATTCATTGCCATGCGAGCAAAGGTTTCGCGGATATCGCGTGCCGAGCCCAAGATATCTGGCTTGCCATTAGGACCTTCAGGATTTACGTAAATCAAACCCATTTGCACAGCAGCGAGTGGATCTTCTAAATCACGATCCCCTGAGTAGCGCTCATCTGCTAGCCACTCTGCTTCTTTACCCCAATATGTCTCATCTGGTTCCCAGACATCTTCACGTCCGCCACCAAAACCAAAAGTTTTTAATCCCATTGATTCGATGGCGCAATTGCCGGTAAAGATCATGAGATCTGCCCAAGAGAGTTTCTTTCCGTATTTTTGTTTAATCGGCCACAACAAGCGACGTGCTTTATCTAAGTTAACGTTATCTGGCCAACTATTAAGAGGTGCGAAGCGTTGCATTCCGGAACCGCCACCGCCACGTCCATCAGAAGTTCTATATGTTCCTGCACTGTGCCACGCCATGCGAATAAAGAATGGACCGTAATGTCCGTAATCTGCAGGCCACCACTCTTGTGATGTTGTCATTAATTTTTCAATATCGCGCTTTAGTTCTTTAAGATTTACAGTTTTGAACTCTTTTGCATAATTAAATTTCTTGTCCATGGGATCTGCAAGTGGTGAATTGTGTTGCAGGATTTTTAGGTCCAGTTGATCTGGCCACCAATCACGGTTGTACTTGCCTTCATCGGCTAATTTCGCCCCTGTATACGGGCACTTTGCTGACTCTTCCATGATGACCTCCCACGTGTGATGACTGAGCCAATAATACTCAATTCCATACAAATCACTACTCGGAGTAGTCTCACACTGTAAGAAGCAAAGGAGTCCGAGTGGCTGCACTAATAAAAAAATGGAGCAGTAAAGATGCCAAGAAGTGCATCATCACTCCAAGTGATCTCGATAATAAGTATTCACGTGGGGTCCTTGGCGTCATAACTGGCTCTGCGCAATATCCAGGTGCTGCTGTTCTTACAACATCGGCTGCTGCGGCAACTGGCATTGGAATGATTCGCTTTTATTCATCATCAGGATTAGCCCATTTGGTTTTGCATTCAACGCCATCTGTGGTGGTTTTTCCTGGAAATGTTTCTGCGTGGATCGTTGGTTCCGGAATTGATGCAAAGAAATATTCTTCATTTACTACATGGCTCCGTCATCGCCACTTTAAATCTTTAAAGATTCAAGGCGTACCAACAGTGCTTGACGCTGGTGCACTGCACTTAGCGGGAAAACTAGATCAACCAACAGTGATCACTCCGCATTGTGGTGAGCTTGCACGGTTACTAACTTCTCGCGGAGTTTCTGTAACATCGGAGGCAATCGAGGGCAATCCAAAGAAGTGGATAGTTACCGCCGCTAAAACATTAGGCGTAACAGTTCTACTCAAAGGATCTCGAACATTTGTCGCACAGGATGATTTCCTAATCGAATTACCGATTGCTACTCCGTGGCTTGCAACAGCCGGAAGCGGTGATGTTCTTACTGGGATTCTTGGTTCACTTGTTGCGACACACTTCATCGAAATTTTGAATGACAAAAATCGACTGGCGGAGATTGCAGCAACTGCTGCCTACATCCACGCACAAGCTGCAAAGAACGCTTCACGCGGTGGTCCAATCTCTGCAGAGTCAATTATCCCCGAAATTTCGAGAGCCATCACTCAATTGCTTAAGTAATCGGGCTTTCAAAGAACAATTTTTTTACTTTGGTTCTACAGTCAAGCATGAGTATTTATTCACTTGATTTTCCCTTACTTACTCATGTGCAACGAAATACCTTGCGGATGGTTGCCGAAGGGTTGAGCAACTCAGAAATTGCACGAATTAATTTTGTGAGTGAAAAGGCTGTTGAGCAAATGGTTGGGCGCATCGCCCACTCCTTTAATATCACACAGGTGCCGACTCGAAATATGCGTGTGCTTTTAACTCTTGCCTATCTCACAGGATCAGATGAGGTAGTTGCTTAACCTAATCGGGTATCGTCCGCGACGTGGACCTTGATCTTGCTTCGCTTCGCTCTAGGTGGAATGAAGTTTTGGACTTGCTCGAATCTCGAGATCGCATTGCTTGGCTTGTTTTCTTCGATGCCCGTTTAGCTTCTTTTAAAAATAACGTTCTCACATTAGATTTTTCTGATGCCCGTAAATTTGCATCTAGCCATGAGTACCAGTCTGTGCGACCAAAACATAAAGAGTCCCTCGGTTCGGCGATTAAAGAAGTTCTTAACATTGATGTTTCGATTGCAGAGTTAGTATGAGAAATAAGATCGGCGTCATTGTCATTTCACTCTTTGCTTTATTCGCAAGTGACTTACTTCCTGCACAGGCAGATGAAATTCCTGTTATTAATGATGGTGGACCACTTGCGCCAATTGAATTTAAAGGTCCAGGTTCACGGATTCATGGCGCCGATATAAGTAGATGGCAACATCCTTACAACAAATTAATTGACTTTAAAAAGATGCGCGATGCTGGAATTAATTTTGTCATGATTAAAGGTTCAGACACCAAAGAGGATTCTGATGCACTTGCCCGCAAGTGGTTCAAGATTGATCGGGATGCTGCTCATGCAGCTGGTATCTACACCGGTTATTATCACTACACAATTTTGCCCAATGTTGCGACAAAAACATTAATCATTCAAGACGCCAAAGCACAGGCACAGAAAGTTTTGTGGCGAATTGCATCCATCGGTGGTTTAACAGAGAAAGATCTACCAGTCGCACTGGATATTGAAAATAAGTGTGTAAAACTGCGCTCTACCAATACTTGCGAAAAATATGCATCTCGCAATACCGTCACAATTTGGTCAGAGACTTTTTTGAAAATCATTAAGGAAAAAACTGGTCGCACACCAATTCTTTATTCGTATTCGAATTTTCTGGAAAGCTCGATGAAGCGCAGTGCAGAGTTGGCGCAATATCCGCTCTGGCTTGCACAGTACGCCGTTGATCCTGCTGGGCCGACGAATCATCCAGGAATGAAAAATGGTGGGTGTTATGTACATTCGTGGACTGCAGCAAATTGCAAAGCACAGTGGATGATGTGGCAGTACACATCTTGTGGGATTGCTTCTAAATATGGAGTTCCCAGCGGTCGTTTGGACCTCAATGTATTTAGAGGAACTTATGAGGAATTCGCTGCGCTGCGAAAAGGTTCGTGGACCCCAGAACCATCTGATCTGATGCCAATGGGCGAACCTAGTGCGATGACAATTAAAACTGTGACATTTAGTAATTCAAATCGACCGTTAGTAGTCGATGTCGATGTCGTAAGGCCATCTCAGGAACCCGTTGTTACTGGCTCAGTTAAATTCGTACAAGATCCGGGCAACCCTATGAATGTTTCTCTGAAGCAGAGCGCCTTGCGAGCAACGAGTGGTTCCTGGACTTTATCTGTTAAGGGAATTCCTGCTGGTGTGTGGAATGGTCAGATTGTTTACTATGACAACTCTGGTACACATGCAACTTCGTCACAACCAATTACTCTTACAATTGAACAAGCACTAACTACTCCAACACCAAAGCCAACTAAAAAGCCTACAAGTAGGCCAGTTTCAAATGGATGTAAAAACCAAATTAAAAATTAGGCACTTGCTAGCGCGTCTTCAAGTGCTTCAATCTCGTATTCTGCAATTTTAAGATAGGCACTAATAGAATCCTTTTTCTGCTTAGCCGTCCACTTTAAAATAGGGGCGATAATTATCGCCACATCA
Source organism: Actinomycetota bacterium (assembly GCA_009699825.1). Lineage (GTDB taxonomy): Bacteria > Actinomycetota > Actinomycetes > Nanopelagicales > Nanopelagicaceae > Planktophila. The sequence goes on along the minus strand of WLNM01000056.1, from coordinate 3,231 downwards.
TTTGCTATTTCCATCGCACTATCAGTTGCCTCAAATGCCAATCTAGTTCGCCTTGAAATCACATCATCGACGCTGCGTGCTCCCTCATGACTAGCCGCGTAATAAATCTCAGCCTTTAAGTATGGCAAGTCTTTAGCCAATGGCTTTGCGAGTTTTGGATCCATCTCAATGATCTGTAGCACTTCGCTGATTAACGATCCATAACGATTAAGTAGGTGGATCACACTCTCTGAACTTAAGCCGCTTTCTTCGGCAATGCGCTCTGCCTGTTGAATGAGAGCGTAATAACCATCTGCTCCGACTATTGGAAGTTTTTCGGTAACGCTCTCAGGAATTATTCGACGTAGTTCAATACCTGCAAGATCAATAACATCTTTTCCCATGACACGATAAGTTGTGTATTTGCCGCCTGCGATACTGACGAATCCGGGAGCACTGCGATCAACAGTGTGTTCGCGCGAAAGTTTGGTTGTCGAAGAGTCCTTCTTGTTTGCAACGAGCGGACGCAAGCCCGCATAAACGCCAATCACATCTTCAATTTTTAGTTTTGGTTTTAATACCTTATTTGCCTCATTGATGATGTACTCAATATCTTCGCGTTCAGCCAATGGCTTGCTTGGATCTGCAGTGTATGGCGTATCAGTTGTACCAACAATCCACTTATTTGACCAAGGAATTAAGAAAAGTACAGATTTCGCGGTCTTTAAAATAATTCCTTCTCTTGATTGAATAGCTTTCTTTGGTAGAACTATGTGGACACCCTTGCTCATAGTCACGTTGTAGCCAGCTTTTAATCCAAATGAATCGTGAAGTTGATCGCTCCAGATTCCTGCACACATAACTGTGGCTGTTGCCTTGATTGTGATGAGTTTTCTACTTTCGGTATCTCGTGCTTTTACTCCAAGTACTCGTTTGCCCTCTCGTACAAGTGATTCAACTCTTACGTTGGTGGCAACAACTGCTCCATGGCGAACTGCAGTTCGGGCAATCATCATCGTGTGACGCGCATCGTCAACTTGTGCATCAAAATATTTAATCGCACCAGTTACAAGGTCTGGACGTAGTGATGGAGCAATCTCAAGAATTTTCTTCTGACTTATGTGTTTGTGTCCTGGAAGTGCACGTTGGAATCCGCGCAGTGCATCATAAAGTGCCAAACCCGCTCCTACATAGGTGCGTTCGCGTACTTTTTCGTGGAGTGGGTACAAAAATGCGAGTGGTTTAACTAAGTGCGGTGCTAAAGATGAAACCATTAATTCGCGTTCATGAAGTGCTTCGCGAACCAACTTAAAATCATATTGTTCTAGATAGCGCAATCCACCATGAATAAGTTTGCTTGAACGACTAGATGTTCCGGATGCAAGGTCGGATGCTTCTACAAGGGCTACTTTTAATCCACGAGAGGCAGCATCTAGCGCCGCACCAACTCCTGTGACTCCGCCGCCAATTACAAGAACATCAAAAGTATTTGTGGCTAAGGATTTAAGCGCTGCATCGCGTTGATCTGGGTCCAGATGCGATGAAAACAAGGCTTTAATCCTTTCGGTGAAAAGTAATGTCTAGGTAGGCAAAGCGTAACCTGAGATAGAAAACTAAGATACGAAATCAGTAAATCGCACGCTTCATTGGATAGAGTAGACACACTATGAGTCCGAAACTCGGCGCAGGAATAACGCGCACCGATCGTCCACTCTCTGACGGCCGCACCATTCGTTATTACGACACACAAGGACAAGTGCGAGCAGTTAATGACAAACGTGAAAAAGCAGACCAACCCGGAATCGGTGAACTTCGTTTAGATCCACTTGTTAACGAGTGGGTTGCGATGGCAGCACATAGACAAGGCCGCGTATTTCTTCCGCCAAAAGAGTTGTGTCCGCTATGCCCTTCAGCTGGCGATAACCTGACGGAAGTTCCTGAAAGTGATTTTGAAGTCGTTGTATTTGATAATAAATCTCCATCTCTTCGTCCGCCAGATGGTGATTGGGCATTACCAGATATGGCAGGACCAGATACGGACACCGGTAGTGCTGCCGGTAAGTGCGAAGTTATTTGTTTTACAGCCGATCATGGACAAGCCTTTAAAGATTTAAGCACGGAGCGTATTCGAGTGTTACTAGAAGCGTGGATGGATCGCACACGTGAGTTATCAAAAGAAAAATTCATTCAACACATCACGCCATTTGAAAATCGTGGAGAAGAAGTTGGCGTGACACTTGCACATCCGCACGGTCAGATTTATGCATATTCATATATTCCCCCAAAGGTTTCTCGCATGCTTGAGGTGGCAAAAAAGCACAAAGAGAGAACTGGAAAAATTCTGTTCGACGAAATAGTGGCCCGTGAAATTAAAGATGAAGAGCGCATAGTCGCTGAAAATAAGCATTGGGTTGCCTACGTTCCATACGCAGCGCGGTACTCATTTGAAATTCACGTTGCACCAAAGGTTTCTGTTGCTGACTTGAGCGAACTCACACCAGAAGTTGCTGATGCATATCCGGCAATTGCTAAGGAAGTTTTACAGCGACTAGATGGCGTCTTTGATATTCCAATGGCATACATCGCCGCGTGGCATCAAGCACCAGTAAGAGATGGTCGCGATTTATTGCGTTTGCATTGGCAAATCACAAGTGTGCGACGTGCCCCTGGAAAACTTAAATATTTAGCGGGTTCTGAATCTTCGATGGGCGCATTTATTATGGACTTGCGTCCAGAACAATCTGCTGCACAATTGCGAGAAGTAAAGCTGAAGTAAGTGAAAATCTTGGTCACAGGAGGCGCCGGATATATCGGCTCTCATGCTGTTGAAATCCTTAAGAACAGTGGCCACGAAGTAACAGTTCTAGATGATTGCAGCACTGGACATGCAGATTCTTTGCCACCAACTGTGCGCTTTGTCCAAGGCTCGTTGTTGGATTCCGAACTTGTCTCACGTGCACTTAAGGGGTGCGAAGCAGTTATGCACTTTGCAGGCAAATCACTTGTTGGTGAATCTATTGAAAAACCTGATCTGTATCGTCAAATAAATGTTGCCGGAACTAAGGTATTACTCGGCGAAATGAATACGCTAGGTATTAAGAAAATAGTGTTTTCTTCTTCGGCGGCGGCATATGGTGAACCAGAATCTTCTCCTGTTTCCGAAAGCGCACAATGTGCTCCAACTAATCCCTACGGTGAAACTAAGTTAGCGATTGAACGTGACTTATCGACAGCAGCATTGACTCAGAATCT
>WLNM01000055.1 GCA_009699825.1 Actinomycetota bacterium | reverse complement strand
ATTGGCTCTGCCTTCGCACCTGTTTTTATAGCACGGATCATTAAATTACGTGGCGTGTGTTCTCCCCCGACAAATTCAATTGCATCGACTCGATATCCAAGTAGCTTAAGAATCTGAGTTCGAAATGAATCAGTGAGTAAATCACCTAGGCGTTCGCGCATAATTCCGTGTCGAGTCACCATTGGCCATGGTTCAGGGATTTCTTGCATCTGTACTTGTAGGTCATGATGACAGCACGGAGCAATCAATAGAAGTTCGACATTGTGTTGAACTCCCCATGCAATTGCATCATCGGTTGCTGTATCACACGCGTGCAAAGCGATTGCGATATCGGCTGAAGTAATTGTTGTCTCCGATATTTCCTCGGCTCGAAATTCTATTGAATCGCTGACTCCTAGTTTTTTGGCGATTGCATTATTTCTATCTCGGGATGCTTCACGAACATCAATTCCTACAACATGCGCATCAACGCCCTTCTTCTGTAAGTATTGGTGAGCTGCAAAAGTTAAATATGCATGTCCACAACCAAGATCGACCACAGATAATTTCTTTTTCTTATCTGACAACACAGGTTCGAGGATTCTCAAAAACTCTTCTACTTGGCGATATTTGTCCTGCATCGAAGGTTTAATGTTGCCTTTGTGATCAGATATGCCAACTTCAATTAAAAACGGATCACTAGCGTCTAACAATCTTTCTTTGGCTCTGTCATGAGCAAGAGTTCTCTCGAATGTTCCCTTACCTTCGTGAATCAGTGCTTCGCCTTTTTTCGTGATTCGAAGAGAATACGATCCAGTTGTGAATTCAACTAACACATTGGCATAACCGCTATTGAGCAATTCAAGGAGCTTGTCACTGTCCGCATCCATGTTCTTTGTTGTGTCCTGCTTTTCTTCGCTCAAAACAAGTTGTAATTTCAAACCATCTTTGAGCTGAACGGGACGAATATCAATACGTTCGTACTCTGTCTGCAAGTTTCTGCGACGGCCCGAGAGAACTGCCCGAACAAAATTGTTTGGATCAACAATGAGTTCTGCTGCTTTAGCGAATGCAATCTCGAGCGACATTGCTCAAGTGTAAGGGTTATTTAATTGGCAATTGAATATGAATTGCGAGACCACCAAGAGAGCTTTTTGACATTGAGATACTGCCTGAATGTTCCTTTACGATTGCAGCAATAATGCTCAATCCAAGTCCGCTACCACCTGTATCTCGCGAACGTGAACGGTCGAATCGCTCAAACTCATAACTTGCTTTCTTGTACGCATCTTCAGGAAGTCCTGGTCCACCATCTTCAATACGCAATTGAACTTCTTTTCCTTTGCTCTTGAGTTGAACAATTACAGGGGCCGAAACTGGTGTGTGACGTCTGATATTTGAAAAAATATTTTGAATTAATCGATCGATGTGATCCCCGGATGCTTTCATGTGAAGCCCAGATTCAATAGTAGATTCAATCACGCGATCAGGTGAAAGTATTTCAAAATCTTGTAAGTGAGTCTTTAAAGATGCTGAGATGTCATATTTTTCAAAATCCAAGTGAGTCGCTTCGTTAAGCTCTGCACTGAGCAATAAATCGTTGATCAGAGATTCCATTCTTTTTACTTCATGATCTACACGAGTAAATGCTTTCTCTTGATCCTCTTTGGTTTCGATTTTATGCGAACCCAGTAACTCTGAATACCCTTTAATAACCGTTAGAGGAGTGCGCAATTCATGAGCCGCATCGCTGAGAAAACGCTGCATTCGAAGCAAAGATTGTTGCTCAAGTTTTCGTGAATTATTTCGTAAAAGTATGAACGAAAGAGCAATTGCCAGCAAATTTGCCAAAAATAGAAAAGCTAAAAGTCTACTGAAGTTTTGGCGCCAATCTTTTTCTAAGTCAGCAGTTGATATTGCAACAACCAAGAATTCTTTCTCTGGAAGCGGAATCGATTTCATGCGATAAGGATTTTCGGAATTTATTGAAATGGCTTGCTTCACTGACGAATTTATGTTTCTAGAAGTTGTATCCACTACAAATCGTTGCGAGGCTTGAGTCAGAGGTATCTGTTCGCCCCGAGGTGTAACAAGTACGACTGTTGCATCAATTCTTCCCGCCTCCAGAGCGAATAATGCAGCATTTAATAAATCTTGGTTGTTTTGAAGTGCCGCCTGAATAACAAAATTTAATCGTGAATCAACCTGTCGAATCGCTGCCGAATGAGAATCTTGCAGAGCAAATCCCCCGATTCCAAGAGATACCAATGTCGTTATGAGAACTGAAAAAAAGGTAACTCGGAAGCGTTGATTCATTTTCTACTTAGGTTCCAATATTTGAAATCCAACTCCTCGGATAGTTTTAATTCCCTCAAATCCGTCGCGATGTAATTTTTTACGGAGATAGGAAATATATGTATCCACAACACTTGTCTCAGATTCAAATGTGATTCCCCATACGTCATCTAGAAGTACGGATTTGCTCAGCACGCGACCTTTGTTTTCTAACAGAATTGCAAGTAATCGAAACTCCGTAGGAGACAGATCTATAACTTCTGTGTTGAAATTTACTTGATGTGTATCTTCATTGAGTGTGATTGGGCCACACGAGAGTGTTGTGGCTGTTACTGAAACTTTGGATGTACGACGCAAGATTGCTTTGACTCGGAGCAATAATTCTTCAAGCCCAAATGGTTTTGTAACATAATCATCTGCACCCAAAGAAAGGCCACGAGTAATGTCAGCTCTATCATTTCTGGCTGAAAGCATTAATACAGGAGTCATATCATTTTGTGAACGTAATCGTTCGACGAGATCAAAACCATCCATAAGTGGCATATTGATATCAATGATTAATAAATCAGGTTTTTCGGTACGCAAAAGTGTTAGCGCTGACATGCCATCATTTGCTTGTTGGGTTTCAAAACCAGCTATTCGAAGCGCATCACACACAAGTTCGCGGACGCCTGCTTCATCATCTACGACCATAATTTGAGGAGCCATGGCTATACCTTTGCACACCATTGCTGATCTGTAACTAAATTTGCGTGTTTTTGAGCATCTCACAGAAGGTTCACAAAGATTTCTTCTACACTTTTGCCCATGGCAACCAGTGCCCGCCGTATCGGTATATCTACAGTGATTACTACCGCTCTCATTTTATCTTCAGTGAATCCAACAATGGCTGATGATGATTCGAAGTCGAAACCTGAAACTAAAATGAAGATTCAGAATAAGAAAGTTAAGCTCAAGTTTGGGATAGAAGAGTACAAAGCTGCAATGGAAACACGCGATGAAGCTCGCGAAAAAATTAATGAAACCTTCAAAAAGGCAATCAAAAAAGCAACAAGGGATGCAAACGAGGCTCTTGCTAATGCCCTAACCCCTGAAGAAAGAATGATTATTATGAATAACTTTAAGAATGCACGAAGGGCTGCAGTTGCGCTTCGCAATTCCGCACTTCAAGCTCTTGGTTCACTTCCTGCTCCACCCGTTGAAGCAAAAAAGGATAAGAAAAGGCGTACTCTTGCTCCATGAGCAAAGTTAATTCATTTAACAAATTTATTGCCGAAAAAATAACAGCAGGGGTCGCCACCATGTGGTGTGCCTACCTATTTGCCATCATCGCTTTAATTTCTCTTCCCAACGCCATCAAATCCGGGGATACGCTCGTAATAGTTTCTTGGATTGCTCAGACTTTTTTACAATTAGTTTTGCTTTCAATAATTATGGTCGGACAGAGCGTATCTTCAGCCAAACTCGAACAGACAATCAATGAAACACATGAGGCAAGTTTGGGCGAATTTGAGTTAGCCAAAGAGGCACGCACGCTGGCACAGAAAGAATTATCCGAACTTAAGGTAATCTCAGCCGAAATTCATCGAGTGATCAAAGATCTAGAGAAAAAGGATAAGTAATTGGAATCTACAACCGTTTGGCTTACAACAATCGGAATTCTCTCTCTAGTAATTGCTTTTGATTTAATCATGGCGATTTTGCGCCGCAACAAAGAGACCACTATTACAGAGTCTGCAATATGGACCGTGGTCTATGTCAGTGCGGCCATAGCCTTTGGAATCCTGATGCCAAACTGGGTTGATTCCCCTACTGCTCGCCCTGAATTTTTTGCAGGTTGGCTCACTGAGTATGCACTTTCTGTAGATAACATCTTCGTCTTTGTGATTATTTTGTCTCGACTTAAAATTGAAAAAGAAAAGCAACAGTTGGTTCTGCTCTTGGGAATCATCATTGCATTGCTGCTTCGCGGTGGATTTATCGCAGCAGGTGCTGCAATTATTTCTCGCTTCCAAAGCGTATTTTTTATCTTCGGCGCATTCTTGATTTTTACAGCAATCCAACTTGTGCGCGAAAGTGGACATGACGAAGAAGTAAAAGAGAGCAGAGTAGAAACCTTTCTAAAGAGCAAGGGTGCAAGCACCTTTATGATTGCCTTGATCTCACTAGGTGTAACCGATTTAGTTTTTGCACTCGACTCAATTCCTGCGATATTTGGCATCACAAAAGATCCTTACATCGTTGCCACCACAAATATTTTTGCTCTTATGGGTTTGCGTCAGCTGTACTTCTTACTCCAGGGACTCATTGCTCGTTTGGTTTATCTCTCACTGGGATTATCTGCGATTCTAGGATTTATTGGATTTAAGATGATTTTTGAAGCTTTACATGCAGTTGGCGTTCATGATGTCGCCGGAATCAAGATTCCCCATGTTCCACTTACTGTGAGTTTAGGTTTCATTATTATTTCGTTAGCTGTGACAACCGTTGCGAGTCTTACCGCAACTCGAAAAGATGGAAGCGAAATAGTTTAAAGAGGCAGTAAGTAAATTATTGCTGTAGCGATAACTGCATACGCGCCGGCTTGGAAGAGAATGCTCAGCGCAGTTTTTCTATCTGCTGCGCGACTCGTGCTATCTGCTACACGGGATAATTGGCCAAGTTTTCCAAAATTAAATGTCCCCATAAATCCGTAAGCCAGACAGAATTTCTTGCGCGATTGAACCCATCCAATACTTGCAACAGCGAGAGGTATAAATATTCCTAAACGTGCACCGCGTGGAGCATTAGTTGTAATCAAGGTAATTAGTGAAGAAATAGAAAGCACTAATCCGATTAGCGCAACGATCTGTCTGCGACGAATTTCACCTGTACCAATATTGCACGTGCCTGGAATGTAGTCGGCAGTACTCACTTAAGCGTCTTCAAATTCGTCTTCATCAATCCACGCTTCGGCGGTGGAATCTTCTTGGCGTTCGATCCAAGACAAGAAGGATGCGACGGCCTTAAAAGCCAAAAGCCCAACAGCGATTGCTGCTACTAGTCGTCGAACTGCTTTAAACATAGGATAAAAATACTCTTCTTTTTGAACTTTTGCAGTATTTAAAGATTACGCGTTGGTAAACGCCTGTTCAATATCTCGCCATAAATCCTCAACATTTTCACAGCCAACCGATAGGCGAATGAGGTTCTCTGGGGTTAACGTACTTTCCGAAGGCCAACGTCTGCGACGTTCCCACAAACTTTCAATACCGCCCAAGCTTGTCGCGTGGGTAATCAACTCAGACTTCTCGCAAATACGATCAGCCATTTCTGGGCCGTCTGTGACTTCAAAGGAAACAACAGCGCCAAAGCCGCGCATAAAACTCTTAGCTCGTGCGTGCTGTGAATCTTGCGGCAAACCCGGGTAGCGAACTCTAGAAACTCCTGGATGTTTGCTTAAACGTTTGGCTAATTCGAGAGCATTTTCTTGAGAGCGTTCAAAACGAAGTGGAAATGTACGTATGCCGCGAAGTGCAAGCCATGCTTCGTAGGGCCCAGGTATTCCGCCATGCATTTTTCGAATTTCTTGCAGTCGCGAATGCAACCCTGGAATATTTGTCGAAAGTGATCCCATGAGTAGGTCACTGTGGCCTGCAAAATATTTTGAAACTGAATGCATCACAATATCTGCACCCATATCCAATGGTTTTTGAATAAGTGGGGTAGCAAATGTGTTATCAACTCCGACACCCACACTTATATTTCTAGCAGCGACAATCAATGTTGGCATATCTGCAACTTCAAGTCCTGGATTAGTTGGCGATTCCAGCCACAAAAACGCGGCTCCATTCATTGCCTGAATTACCGCGTCAGTATTTGCGATATCGACGAATCGAACTTCAAGGCGTCCACTTTCATGAAAAGATTTAAGCATTGCCATAGTGCCGCTATAACCCTGATCTGATGCAACAACTGGTGCTCCAATTGGAAGCAGTGCGAAGACTGCACTAATTGCTGCATTGCCAGATGCGAATGCAAGAGTCTGACCACCTTCTAATTGGCTAATTGCACTTTCTAATGCACTCCATGTTTGATTTCCTGTACGGCCATAACCAACTGGACCACCGGCGTGATAGGTCGCACTGAGTGAAATATCTGGGTTAAGCGAACCGTCTTGTGTTACAGCCGGGCGCCCTGCAGAAATCGCAACTGTCTCTGGACTTAGTTTGTGATCGCTCATACGTAAAGCCTAACCCTTTGCAAGCACTGCCATTGCAGCATTATGTCCAGGTATTCCGCTGACTCCGCCGCCGCGTTGTGCACCAGCGCCACAGATAAAGATGTGTGGATCATCAGTTTCAACACCCCAGATTTGTGAATCTCCCTCTTCTTTAAATGGAAATGTCAGGTCACGATGAAAAATGTTGCCACCGGGCAACCGAACATCTTTTTCAAGGTCTAATGGACTCTTTACTTCAATACACAATGAGCCATCACTATTTTTTGCCAAGACGCTCTCAATAGGATCAAGCAAGTAAGCATTTAATGCATCTAGACAACGTTGCACTGCAATCTTCTTTGAAGATTCAGGATCTTCCTCGAACAATTCTGCAGGAGTGTGCAAGCCGAAGAGTGTGAGGGTGTGATAACCCTGTTGCGCCAAATCTTTGCTCAAAATACTTGGGTCAGTGAGCGTATGGCAATACATTTCAGAGGGCGCTTGCATAGGTATGTCACCATTTTTTGCACTGATATAAGAATCTTCTAATTCTGTATAACTTTCATTTATATGAAATGTTCCTGAAAAAGCTTTTTGTGGATCCGCACCGGATCGCAAACGAGGCAACGCGCGAAGCAACATATTAACTTTTAACTGTGAGCCGGATAATGAGCCTTCACTTTTCTTGCCACGGATTCGATCCAGGTGTGCCGGTGCGGCATTGCTCAAGAGAAAATCTGCAGAAAAACTCTCTCCACT
>WLNM01000054.1 GCA_009699825.1 Actinomycetota bacterium | reverse complement strand
TTCTGCCTCAAACGTGAATATTCGATTTCTATTGGTTCTTTGACCTTAAGAATCAGATCAGATTTTTCCCATACTTCGTCGGCTGTATTTAATATTTGAGCGCCAGAGCCGATGTAATCATCGTCTGAAATGCTAGAACCTACTCCTGCGTTTTTTTCTACGAAAACTGTATGGCCATTTTTAACACATTCAGTAACACCTTCTGGGGTTAAAGCGACTCTATATTCTTGAATCTTAACTTCACGGGGAACGCCAATAATCATTAAGAACTCTTCAAAACTAGTGCAGCAGATATTAAGCCTACGAACAACGGGTGAGGGCGCGTAGGACGTGATCTAAGTTCCGGATGGGCTTGAGTACCGACATAGAAAGGATGAACCTGTGGAGACAATTCGACAAATTCAACAAGATCTTCCTTACTATAAATTCCAGAAAAAACCATTCCCGCAGCAGCAATTTTGTCTCTAAACAAATTGTTGACCTCATAACGATGGCGATGTCTTTCAGAGATTTCCTTGCTGCCATAAATTTGCGCCACAATTGAACCAGCAAGAAGATCGGCTTTATATAGACCTAATCTCATAGATGCACCCATGTCCGCACTTCCCGCAACTATAGATTTTTGATCTTCCATTGTTGCAATAACATGAGTACCAGAATCTGGTGAAAACTCTGCTGAGTTCGCATCCTTTATACCTGCCATATTTCGGGCTGCTTCAATAACCATACATTGCAAACCCAAACATAGTCCTAATGTTGGAATCTTATTTTCACGAGCAAAGGTAAGTGCGCCAAGTTTTCCTTCAATACCTCTTACTCCAAATCCACCCGGAACACATATTGCATCAACATCACTTAACGCATTATGCGCGCCTTCTGGCGTTGCACAATCATCACTTGCCACCCATTTCAACTCTACCTTTGCATTATTTGCAAAACCTCCAGCACGCAAAGCTTCTGAAACCGAAAGATAGGCATCTGGTAAATCAATATATTTTCCAACTAGAGCGACTTTCACATGAAATTTTGGATTATGTACTATCTTTAAAAGATCATCCCAATCGCCCCATTTAACATCATGGGATTTCAGCCCTAATCTACGAACAACATATGCATCCAAACCTTCGGCGTATAAAACTTTTGGAATGTCATAAATTGACGGAGCGTCAACCGCTGCTACTACGGCTTCCAAATCAACGTCACACATAAGAGATATTTTGCGCTTAATCGCATCAGGTATTGGGCGATCTGAACGTAAAACCACGGCATCAGGTGCAATACCAATACTGCGAAGAGCCGCCACACTGTGTTGAGTTGGTTTTGTCTTTAATTCACCTGAAGGTCCGATGTATGGCACCAGAGATATATGTAAATAGAAAACGTTATCTCGTCCAACTTCTTGTCTGATTTGTCGTGCGGCTTCCAAAAATGGTTGAGATTCAATATCTCCAACAGTTCCACCGATTTCTGTAATAACAATATCAATATCGGGAGCCGCCATGGCGCGAATACGTTCCTTTATTTCATTTGTTATATGAGGAATAACTTGGACAGTTTCGCCTAAATATTCGCCTCGGCGTTCGCGGCTAATGACACGGGAATAAACTTGACCTGTTGTTACATTCGCTGATCCGTGCAGATTTCTATCGAGGAACCGTTCATAATGTCCAATATCTAAATCTGTTTCTGCACCATCATCGGTAACAAAAACTTCGCCGTGTTGAAAAGGGTTCATCGTTCCAGGATCAACATTTAGATATGGATCTAGTTTTTGCATAGTTACGCGTAATCCGCGTGAAATCAATAATCTTCCAAGACTTGAAGCTGTGAGACCTTTACCGAGACTTGAAGCTACCCCGCCGGTGACGAATAAATGCTTAGTGACATGAGGTTGGCCCATGGAAGGACAACCTATCAGTAAAAATGAGAATTATGCTTTTTTACGCATACTGAGCAACTCGCTCGCGTGTTCCTTGGCGCTAGAAGATTCCTGCAATCCAGCAAGCATTCGTGCTATTTCAATAATTCTTTCATCCCCATCAACTCGATTAACACCACTTGATACAACTGTTCCATCCACACTTTTTTCAACTACATAATGCATATCTCCCCATGCTGCAACCTGAGGTAGATGAGTGACAACAATAACTTGAGCATTTTTGGAGAGCGCATGTAACCGACGTCCTACTTCAATCGCAGCTGCTCCGCCAACTCCAGCGTCAACTTCATCAAAGATATATGTACCAACAGGATTTGAAGCGGCAAGAACAACTTCCAAAGCAAGCATGACACGAGACATTTCCCCGCCAGATGCTCCCTTTGCCAATGAAACAAGTGGTCCATCTAGATGTGTTTGTAAATACATGTTCACACTATCGCAACCAAAAATCGTGAAATCACTCTCCTTAAGTCCGGATCCATAATCCGGAGAAACAATTTCTATCCGCAAATTTGTATGTGGCATTGATAAAGCGTGCATCTCCGTAGAAACTTCTAAAGAGAGTGTATTTGCGGCTATGGTGCGAGATTCGGTTAGATTCTTGGCAGAAGTAAGCAATTCCTTCTTTATATCTACTAGATCTCGTTCCAGGAGTTTAATTCGTTCATCTCCCCCACTTAGGTCATCTAATTGTGATGAAACTCCCCTATATTTTTCGATAAGAACATTTAAACCGGAATCGCCACTGACTTCGGAATCCCACTTCTTGATAAATGCTGCTAAGGAAGCTTTTCGTTCTTGCAAAAAATCTAACCTTTCCGGATCCGCTTCTAGCGATTGCAGATAAGAAGTTAGATTTGGTAATAGGTCGGCCAGAACAAAGAATGCATCATTCAAATCATCTACGAATTTATCCAATTTTGCATCTTTATCTCTTACTGATTCAAGCGATTTCTTCGCCTGGCCGATTGCATTTACCACTCCAGAATCATCATGCTCTAAAGAATTTATGGCATGCGTTACAGAAACTCTGAGTTCCTCCACAAAGGAAAGTTTCATAATTTCTTCTTCAACACTACTTAATTCATTAGATTGCGGCTTTAATTTAGTAAAAGATTCACTAAATAACCTTAAAGAAGAAAGAGACTCTTCGCGGCTCGCCGCACTTTTTTTGAGATCATTTATACGATTCTTAATTTGTTGGTACTGATTTAATTGCTCTTGGTATTTCAACAAAATGGATTCAAAAGGCACACCTGCGAAGCGATCTAAAAGCTCTCTCTGCCGCGATCCTTTAGTGATATTTAGCCCCGAACTTTGTCCATGAATCTCAATTAAGAAATCACTGGCTTCGGCTAATGTGCCCGCATTTATACTGACACCACTTGCAATTGCTTTACTCTTTCCCTCTTTCGTGACACTTCGTGAGATTGCTAGAGCACCTTCCTCGATTTCTATACCCAAATTTTCAAATTCGGCAATACTCTTATTTGGAATACTAAAAAGTGCACTTGCAGTTAATCTCTCCTCACCACTGCGTACTAAAGAACTCTCAGATTTACCGCCGAGAACTAAATTTAATGCGGTAAGCACCATGGTTTTGCCAGCACCAGTTTCTCCAGTCAAAACCGTTAATCCCTTATCAAATTCCAAATTGGCTTGGGTAATAACGCCAATATTTTTGATATGGATTTCCTCTAAAAATGTACGATCACTCACCGCGCCAGCCTTCAACAGGTAATTTGAATTTTGCAACCAATCTGTCAGTAAAAATAGTCGATTTGAGGTGAGCCAAAGTTATCTGGGTCGCATTTTTTGTTATAGCAATTTCATCATCTTTTATGAGTTCAATTTTTCGAAGAGCGTCAGCAGATAGGGATGCATCAGATGATTCAATCGCTATCCCAATCGTTGAAGAAGGTGCGATAACCATTGGCTTGGCAAAGAGTGCATGGGCTGCAATAGGTACGAGCACTAGAGCTTGAACTTCAGGCCAGAGGACTGGACCTCCAGCCGAAAATGCATAGGCAGTTGAACCTGTAGGAGTAGCGCAAATAATACCGTCACAACCCCATCGAGATAAAGGTCGATTATCGATTTGTACAAATAGTTCAACCATGGTCGTACTTTTTCTTTCAATACTTACTTCATTTAATGCCCAACCTTGTTCAATCACCATGCCCGCACGTTTAACTTCAAAGGCGAGCAACATGCGTTGATCCAAAACATAATCTTTGCTGATTACTGCATTCGCGACCTTTTCATATGTAAAAGCTTCAACTTCTGCCATAAATCCAACATGACCCAAATTGATACCTAAAACCGGCACATTCTTTGACACTGCGTATTCGCCGCCACGCAAAATGGTTCCATCTCCGCCCAGTACAAGTACCAATTCAACTTCAGGAATTACAGAATCTGCCAAAGTAAATACATTTATGTCAGCCGCAGACAAAATTGAAACGATAGTTTCAGAGGCCTTTTCTGCTTCTTCACGAGCAGAATTAACTAGCATCAAGATATTGCGTTGACTCATTTATTGTGGTCCAATCTCAATTGCTTGCTCTAATGCACTCTCCGAAATTTCTTGTGCTCCTCGTTTTAACCATAAAAAGTATTCAACATTTCCAGCAGGACCAGGAAGTGAACTAGCTACAACTCCCTTTGTACCCAGGCCAACATCGTAAGCACTCATCGCTACTTCCATTACCGCCGATTTGCGAAGTGCTGGATCTCTAACAACACCACCGGCACCCAATCTTTCTCTTCCTACTTCAAACTGAGGTTTTACCATGAGTAAGAAATCCGCATCTGGTTTTGAAACTGCTGATAAAGCTGGCAATACTAAAGTGAGAGAAATGAAGGAAAGATCGGCAACAACTAATCCTGTTGGTTCGCCAACAACGTCACCGGTTAAATGTCGAATATTGGTTCTATCGAGAACTAACACCCTCGGATCCTGTCGTAATTCCCAGGCTAATTGTCCATAACCTACGTCAACAGCAACAACTTCGCGTGCACCCCTGCGCAATAGAACATCAGTGAAACCACCGGTTGATGCTCCTGCGTCTAATGCTCTAGCTCCATCTACAACAACCTCAGGAAAAGCATCTAATGCTCCAGCCAATTTATGTCCACCACGAGAAACAAAATCATCACGATTTCCTTGTAATGTTATGGACGTTTCCGCATCAACCTGTGTTGCAGGTTTGGTTGCCGGGATTCCGTTAACTAGGACACTTCGTGATTCGATCAAATCAGCTGCCGCTTCTCTGGAACGCGCCAATTCGCGCCTTACAAGTTCGGCATCCAATCTAGTTTTCATAAAATTCTTATAAACCGTCAATACCTGACAGAGTTTCTTGCAATTTTTGATGAAGAGCCTCGTATCGTTCAGAGTGCTCAGAAACCTCGCGCGCATCTATGTCGTTTAACTCTGTCTTGACCTCTTCAACAATCGACGATTGCGATGCTATTTCCTGACTATCTTGATTCATCGGCTGCTCCTTTTCTGGGGAGTAGGTTTCTTTTTCGTTGGTTTAGTTTTTGCCGAAGTCGCGGCTTTCTTTTTGGGAGTGGGGGTTGATGACGCTTTCTTCAATTTTTCTAGTTCTTCACGCAATTCATCAAACTCTTCGCGTTTGATAAACCCCATCCGTGAAACAGTGTTATTAACCTCTTCATCAATTTTAGATTTAAGTACATCGCCACTTTGTTTAACCCAATGATTAAGAGCATTCGCTAATTCGGCAGGAGTTCGCTCACCTTCACTCACCTTATTCAGGTATGTCCGAAGGGATGAAAACAAATCGTTGGCCATCTGAACCGCTCTCTTAATCTCGCTTACAACGAGGCTAAAGAGTACCTAAATTCGTGAAATCTCGGCTGCTTCAACTTGCCAACGGCTAGCCAACCCAGTCGGGGCTTTCCAGAATCTTCTGTGAATGGAACCCGAAATTTCAATCCATTCATCAGGTTTGAGGGATAGTGCACTCCTGCGCGATTTAGCACTCCACGCCGCGATATCTAACGTATCGACGCCAGATAATTCGATCCGAGAAATAATTAAGCGAAACTCAACAACTTTATCACCGCTAGGTAGAATCTTCTCAACTGCAATATCAGAAACCCTCCCACGCAGCATTACATCATTAAGTGAATAATCTGGTTCTTCATATTGAATTTTATCTTTCACTTTTTTGCTGGTTTGCCTTGTTGAAGATGACATAAGTGCTCCTAATTTTTCGAAACGCTGAAATATTCAGATAGCGATAATGATGAGTTAGGGAGATGACAAAATTTCTTGAGGAAAAATCCATTGTGGATAAAAAATTACAGTTGCGAACGCTCCTCTGCATCAGTAATTTGATCAGGATCGATACGAGCACATTTCACAAACCACTCTTTCGAATCATCCTTGCGACCAGCTTTATCTAGTGCATCTGCATAGGCATATCGAAGTCGCACAGCCCACTCTTCCGATTCATTCTTCAATTCTTTGCACGTTAATGTGATTACAGCTGCTTCAAATTCACCTAAATCACATCTGGCGCCAGATGCAACAATTCTCATTTCAATTTCTTCGGCTTTTTCCAAGCGAGAAACCTCTGCCGAACCGGCCAAAGCCAGTGCTTTTAGGGGTTTTCCCAGCCCTCTTTCACAATCAGCCATTACAGGCCACATGGAAACATCTCCCGATATTCGATGTGCTGCGCGGAGTTCCTTTAAAGCAATTTCAAAATGCCCAGCTCGATATGCTGCATATCCTGCGCTTTCGCGAACAACTGCTAAACGTCCAGCGTGGTGCGCCGCTGCTACGCCATGTTTATGAGCTAACTCTGGATCATTATCCATATGAATATTTATGCAAACCAAGTGTCGAGCAACAACTTTGGCATTTTCAGCTGACAAACTCAACAATTCAGCGCGTACTGATTTCTCTAACTCTCCACCCGTAATTTCCTCAGGAATATCTGGTTCAAAAATACGTGGACGCAAGCGAGTCATATCTCGATCAACAGGCGCTGGACGTGATCCACGAACATCTTGTCGTGGCGCGCCAGCTCGCGAAGGTGAACCTGCTCGCTTAGTTGATGGAGCAGAGGAACGCGAAGGTTTATCTGAATATGATCTTTTTTCGCGATCGTTCACAAAAACCTCCAACTACTAAAAGTGGATTATTTAACAATCCATTATCTACTTAAGAAATGTTATTGAGAAATTAAAAAGGGGGCACTAATTAAAGTGCCCCCTTTTATAAAAGAAGTCCGGCGACGTTCTACTCTCCCACACAGTCACCCGTGCAGTACCATCGACGCTGAGAGGCTTAACTTCCGGGTTCGGAA
>WLNM01000053.1 GCA_009699825.1 Actinomycetota bacterium | reverse complement strand
CATCGGTGGTTTACGTGTAAATGTCTGGGTTAGCGCAATTGTTACAACACTGGCAGTAGCTAATTACCTACGATTGGGGCGCAGGTCGGCTAAGATTTAAATATGGCCCTAGAAGATGTGTATGCCCGCAATCTAGAGCACCGAACGCATCGTGCAGGTTGGTTACGTGCCGCAGTTCTTGGTGCTAATGATGGTTTGGTTTCTACCGCATCTTTGATGATTGGCGTGGCCGCAGCCAAAGCAGATGGTTTCTTGATCACAGCGGGCATTGCAGGAATATCTGCCGGCGCAATGTCTATGGCCGTTGGAGAATATGTTTCAGTTCGTTCACAAAATGATGTCGAGGATTCTGATCGATTATTAGAAATTCAACACTTGGCAATTGATCCAGAAGGTGAATTGCAAGAACTCAAACAAATTTATATTGATCGTGGCTTAACTCCCGATTTGGCAGGACAGGTTGCGACAGCAATGCATGAAAAAGATGCATTAGCAGCACACCTTCGAGATGAATTGGGTCAACATCCACATACAAAAGCTCGCCCTCTACAAGCAGCAGTTGCTTCGGCAGCAAGTTTTACCTTAGGTGGTTTAGTTCCGTTTCTAGGTGCATTTGCTCCAACACTTGGCGCGAAGGCGTGGAGCATTGTCGCTTTCACATTGGCTGGACTGCTCTTTACGGGAATTGTTAGTGCCCGAACTGCAGGATCAGCTGTGCTCAAGCCGACAATTCGAGTCATGCTTGGTGGCTGTGCGGGTATGGCAATTACTGCAGGAATCGGGCAGTTAGCGCATATCAGCGGCATTTGATTGCCTCTTTCAACTACTGGAATTTGAGCTCTCTTTGCTACTCTTTGCGACGTAACACTGACTAGGGCCAAGGTTGTCCCGAATACGCATCGACAACTGGAGCTTTCATCACAATGAGTTTGCAATCCAATTATCCAATTGCACAAGGGTTATACAACCCTGCCAACGAGCATGATGCTTGTGGTGTTGCAATGGTTGCAACCTTAAATAAAGTCGCAACGCACTCAATTGTTGCAAAAGGTTTAACTGCGCTGCGCAATCTTGAACATCGCGGTGCATCCGGCGCTGAACCTGATAGCGGTGATGGTGCAGGAATTCTTATTTGTATTCCAGACGCATTTTATCGGGCAATTCTTCCTTTTGAACTTCCTGCAGAAGGTGCGTATGCAACAGGTATTGGTTTCATCGAACCAAGTGCCGAAGTTAAAGATTCAATTGTAAAGATTGCCCACGAAGAAGGATTAAGCGTCCTGGGGTGGCGTGAGTTGCCAATTAACCCTTCATCTTTGGGAAAAACTGCGTTGTCAGTGATGCCACGATTTGAACAATTATTTATCGCTGGCTTAAATAATGAATCAGGTATCAATCTGGATCGTCTTGCCTTTTGTCTACGAAAGCGCATTGAACACACTCTGCCACTTTATTTTTCATCTCTTTCCTCTAAGACAATTGTGTATAAAGGAATGCTCACAACCGGGCAACTTGAGGAGTTCTTTCCAGATCTCAGTGATGAAAGAGTAATTTCGCCTCTAGCCTTGGTGCATTCACGATTTTCAACCAACACTTTTCCATCGTGGCCATTAGCTCACCCTTATCGATTCATTGCCCACAACGGTGAAATAAACACAGTTAAGGGAAATCGAAATTGGATGCGTGCGCGCGAAACACTTTTGCAGAGCGATTTGATTCCTGGAGATCTCAAAAGAATTTATCCGATTGTTGATCCAAATGGCAGTGACTCTGCATCATTTGATGAAGTACTTGAACTTTTGTACTTGGGTGGTCGTTCACTCGCGCACTCTGTTTTAATGATGATTCCGGAAGCTTGGGAAAACCATACTTCTATGTCGCAGGAGCGTAGAGATTTTTATGCATTCCACGCATCTCTTATGGAACCGTGGGATGGTCCAGCGTGCGTCACATTTACAGATGGCCATCAAATTGGTGCGGTATTAGATCGAAATGGATTGCGGCCTTCACGTTTTTGGATTACTAACGATGGTTTGGTTGTGCTTGCAAGTGAAGTAGGAGTTTTAGATATTGCTCCAGATCAAATCGTACGAAAAGGCCGATTGCAACCAGGAAAAATGTTTCTTGTAGATATCGAACAAGGTCGCATCATTGAAGATGATGAAATCAAAGACTCCTTAGCGCGAAGTGCGCCATATAGTGAGTGGCTTCATGCAGGAATCATGAAACTCAGTGAATTGCCACCACGTGAGCACATTATTTATCCGCACTCATCAGTTGTGCGCAGACAAAGAGCGTTCGGTTACACAGAAGAAGAACTGCGAATCCTTGTTACGCCTATGGCTAGAAATGGAGCCGAACCACTTGGTTCGATGGGCACAGATTCTCCGATCGCTGCGCTATCTGAGAAACCACGTTTACTTTTTGATTATTTCTCACAGTTGTTCGCGCAAGTTACTAATCCACCATTAGATGCGATTCGGGAAGAGTTAGTAACAAGTTTGGGTGGATCTGTTGGTCCAGAACATAACTTATTAGACCCTGGACCCGCATCATGTAGACAAATATCTTTGGCATTTCCGGTTATAGATAATGATGAACTTGCAAAGATTATTCACGTTAATGCAGATGGGGATTACCCAGGATTATCAGCTTACGTTGTCCGTGGCCTATTTCAAGTCGCTGGTGGGGGAGACTCACTTCGTAAACGTTTAGATGAAATTGCAGCAGAAGTTTCAACGGCAATCGCAGAAGGTGCGCGCATCATTGTTTTGTCTGACAGAGATGGAGACGCAGAAGATGCACCTATTCCATCCTTGTTGTTAACTGCCGCAGTTCATCACCATTTAATTCGTGAAAAAACTCGAACAACAGTTGGATTAGTTGTTGAAGCAGGAGATGTTCGCGAAGTACACCATGTTGCATTACTTTTCGGCTATGGCGCTGCAGCGGTAAATCCATATCTTGCTATGGAAAGCGCCGAAGATTTAGTTCTACAAGGAGATATCACAGGGATAAGTCCTGAAAAGGCCGTTGCTAATCTAATTAAAAGCTTAGGTAAAGGTGTTCTCAAAGTTATGTCCAAGATGGGAATTTCGACAATTGCTTCGTACACAGGAGCGCAAGTTTTCGAAGCAATCGGGCTTTCACAAGAGTTAGTTGATCGCTATTTCACCGGAACAACTTCTCGATTAGGTGGAATTGATCTCGACATAATTGCGCAAGAAACCATTGCTCGTCATCACATCGCATACCCACCAGGGGGCGAGGTACCTGGTTCACGTAAGCTCCCAATTGGTGGCGAATACCAGTGGCGCCGTGAAGGCGAACCACACTTGTTCGACCCTGAAACTGTTTTCACACTACAACATTCGACTCGCGCAAAGCGCTATGACGTATTTAAACGATACACAAACAGAATTGATGAACAGAGCAAGGCTCTGATGACTCTTCGTGGTTTATTTACTTTCAAAGAACGTACACCAATTGCAATCGAAGAAGTAGAACCAATTTCGGAAATCCTCAAGCGTTTTTCTACAGGTGCAATGTCGTACGGATCTATTTCGCAAGAAGCTCATGAAACCCTTGCGATTGCCATGAATCGTATTGGTGCTAAATCAAATACTGGCGAAGGTGGCGAAGATCCAGAACGTTATCTGCCAATGGCAAATGGAGATTCAAAACGTTCAGCCATTAAACAGGTTGCAAGTGGACGTTTTGGCGTGACGAGTAATTACTTGGTCAATGCCGATGATATTCAAATTAAAATCGCACAGGGAGCAAAGCCTGGCGAAGGCGGGCAACTACCAGGTAACAAGGTGTATCCATGGATTGCCAAGGTTAGATACTCAACACCTGGTGTTGGATTAATTTCTCCACCACCACATCATGATATTTATTCCATTGAAGATCTTGCTCAACTCATTCATGATTTAAAGAATGCAAACAAGGATGCACGTATTCATGTGAAGTTAGTTGCTGAAGTTGGCGTAGGAACCGTGGCAGCTGGCGTGAGCAAGGCACATGCTGATGTCGTTTTAATCTCCGGCCACGACGGTGGAACAGGTGCATCACCACTGACATCTCTTAAGCACGCAGGTGCACCGTGGGAACTCGGACTTGCTGAAACTCAACAAACTTTATTACTCAATGGTTTACGTGATCGTATTGTTGTTCAAGCAGATGGACAATTAAAAACGGGCAGAGATGTTGTTATCGCAGCACTCCTGGGCGCAGAAGAATTCGGTTTTGCAACTGCACCATTGGTTGTCTCTGGTTGCGTCATGATGCGCGTGTGCCATCTTGATACTTGCCCTGTTGGAGTTGCAACACAAAATCCGGAATTGCGTAAACGTTTTACTGGAAAACCTGAATTTGTGGAGACATTCTTTGAATACATTGCCGAAGAAGTTCGCGAACTACTTGCTCAACTTGGATTTAGAACGCTGCAAGAGGCAATCGGCCACGTCGAATACTTAGATACTCAAAAGGCTGTTCATTACTGGAAAGCCCACGGTTTAAACCTTGCTCCGCTTTTAATGCGCCCTGATGTACAAAGTTCACTTCACAGCACAACAACACAAGATCATGGACTAGTTAATGCTTTAGATAACAAGCTCATCGAATTATCGGCTGCCGCATTGCAATCAAAGACACCGGTTCGTATTGACTTGCCAGTTCGCAACGTTAATCGAACTGTTGGCACAATGCTTGGTTCAGAAATTACTCGTACATTCGGTGCAGATGGACTGGATCCCGACACTATTTCAGTGACATTACATGGTTCATCCGGACAGTCACTCGGAGCATTTATTCCACGTGGATTAACAATTCGCCTTTACGGAGATGCTAATGATTACGTGGCTAAGGGAATATCTGGGGGACGAGTCATTGTTCGACCTGATGAAAAAGCACAATTTGCTTCTCAAGAAAATGTCATTGCCGGCAACGTTATTGGTTATGGCGCCACCTCAGGTGAAATTTTCATTCGCGGAATTGTTGGAGAACGATTCTGCGTTCGCAACTCAGGTGCGACGGCGATTGTTGAAGGCGTTGGCGATCATGGATGCGAATACATGACGGGTGGAAATGTTGTAGTACTGGGTCGCACAGGTCGAAATTTCGCTGCCGGAATGTCGGGCGGAAGAGCATTTGTATTGGATTTAAATCAGGCACATGTCAATCAGGAAATGGTCGATATCGTTGCTGTTCCACAGGATCAAAAAGAAATTTTACGTACATTGATTTCAGCTTTTGAAGTAGAAACTGGTTCTGTCATTGCCCACGAACTATTGGCTAATTGGGATAAATCACTTACTCGATTCTCAATGGTGATGCCACGTGACTATGCACGAGTTCTTGGCGCTATTGAGAAAGCAAACCGCGAAGGATTGCCCGTTGATCAATACGTAATGGAGGTGGCTGCTCTTGGCTGATCCAAAGGGATTTTTAACTACTCCACGTGAATTACCTAAACGTCGACCAGTTGATGTTCGCATTAAAGACTGGAATGAAGTGTATGAACCACAGAGCTTTGAACACCTGCAAAAACAAGCAGGGCGTTGCATGGATTGTGGAATTCCTTTTTGTCACCAAGGTTGTCCACTTGGCAATTTAATCCCCGAGTGGAATGACCTGTTATGGCGGGGCGATAAAGAAAGTGCAATCGATCGCTTACATGCGACAAATAATTTTCCAGAATTCACTGGTCGCCTCTGTCCCGCACCATGTGAAACAGCGTGCGTTGTTGGAATAAATGCAGACGCCGTAACAATTAAACAAGTAGAACTACGCACCATTGAAGAAGCATTCGGAGCAGGAAATGTAAAACCTCTGCCACCTGATCGCCTATCTGGCAAAACTGTTGCTGTTATTGGGTCCGGACCTGCTGGTCTTGCCGTTGCTCAACAACTTACTAGGGCTGGACACACTGTTGCTGTGTATGAACGCGCAGAAAAAATTGGGGGATTACTTCGTTACGGTATTCCCGAGTTCAAAATGGAAAAACATATTGTTGATCGCAGACTTGTACAGATGGAAAAGGAAGGCACTCGTTTTAGGCCTGGTGTTAATGTCGGCGTAGACCTCACTGGTGCGCAACTTCGCTCTCGCTATGACGCGGTAGTCCTTGCTATCGGTGCAACTCAATGGCGTGAACTTGAAATTCCAGGAAGATCATTTAATGGAATTTATCAAGCGATGGAGTATTTACCGTGGGGAAATAAAGAGGCCCTTGGTGAAATCACTGAGCGTCCAATAAATGTTGAAGGAAAAGATGTCATTATTTTGGGAGGCGGAGATACTGGCGCGGATTGTTTGGGCACAGCAATTCGCCAAGGCGCAAAATCAGTTACGCAATTAGAGATTTTGCCCCGTCCAACAAATGAGCGGCCAACAAATGCACCATGGCCAACGTACCCAATGATTTTTAGAGTTTCCAGTGCACACGAAGAGTTAGATAATCGAATTTTCTCGGTGAGCACTGAAGAATTTTTAGGAGACTCCGATGGAAATCTTCGCGGAATCAAGATTGTTGAAACACAATTTGTTGATGGAAAATTCTCGCCAATGCCAGGAACAGAAAGAGAAATTCCTGCGCAATTTGTCTTCCTTGCAATGGGTTTTACAGGACCAGAGCAAAATGCATTAATTACTCAATTGGAAGTTGAATTAGATGATCGCGGAATTATCAAACGCGATGCTAATTTTCAAACAACATCTGAAGGAGTCTTTGTTGCAGGAGACGCTGGACGTGGTCAATCACTGATTGTGTGGGCAATTGCTGAAGGTCGTAGCGCCGCCGCTGCGATTGATACCTATCTCACAGAAGAGAAATCACAATTGCACGCACCAATTTATCCAACAGACCGACCACTTGTTTTATAACCTTCGCAATTAACAGATAAGATTGGCATATGCGCCGGGCGAAAATTGTTTGCACGATGGGCCCAGCAGTTCAAGCTGACGGTAAAGTTGAACAATTAATTAAAGCCGGAATGAACATGGCTCGTCTAAATCTTTCACACGGAACACACGCAGATCACCAAAGCCGAATTGACGCGGTCAGAAACGCTGCTACAAAGGCGGGTGTTCCGATTGCAATCCTCGTTGATTTGCAGGGCCCAAAGATTCGTTTGGCTAGATTTGCTAATGGCCCACATGAGATCTCTCGTGGTGACATATTCACAATTACAACGGATGAAATTGAAGGAACCAAAGATCGAGTTGGAACCACCTTCAAAGGTTTGCCAGGGGATTGCAAGCCTGGTGATCGCATTCTTATCGATGACGGAAAAGTTACCGTCGAAGTTACCTCAGTAACCACAACCGATGTAGTCACCAAAGTGATTGAGCCAGGAACTGTAAGCAATAACAAAGGCATAAATTTACCTGGCGTTGCAGT
>WLNM01000052.1 GCA_009699825.1 Actinomycetota bacterium | reverse complement strand
TTTATAAATCGTTGCTTGAGCAACATCATCTTCTATACCGCGCTTTTTAAGGTGAGCGAGAAGCTCGCCCTTACTCTTCGCTCTAGTCACAAGTGCATTAAGTGCAATCGTGTGAGCTATTGAGTAAGGGTCAGAGCCTTCGCCTCTTTCAACCTTTACGAAATCAAGGCTAATTAGAAATCAACCTCAGCGGCTGCTTCATCGATTTCAGCGACTAGCGCTGGATCGACTTCTACAGGTGTTGCAAAGTGAGCACGAATCTTCGATTCGATTTCATTAGCAAGATCTGGATTATCGATAAGGAATGCGCGGGAATTTTCCTTACCCTGTCCTAATTGATCTGCTTCGTATGTGTACCA
This sequence comes from Actinomycetota bacterium, assembly GCA_009699825.1. Lineage (GTDB taxonomy): Bacteria > Actinomycetota > Actinomycetes > Nanopelagicales > Nanopelagicaceae > Planktophila. The sequence continues at coordinate 7,100 of WLNM01000052.1, read as the reverse complement.
AGCGCCAGATTTCTTAACGATTCCGATATCAACACCAAGATCGATAAGGGATCCTTCGCGTGAAATACCAGTGCCATAAATAATGTCGAACTCTGCTTGCTTAAATGGTGGAGCCATCTTGTTCTTAACAACTTTGACACGAGTGCGGTTACCGACTGCGTCTTGGCCATCTTTGAGTGTTTCGATACGACGGATATCCAGGCGAACGGATGCGTAGAACTTGAGTGCTTTACCGCCTGTTGTTGTCTCTGGAGAACCAAAGAAGACACCAATTTTGTCGCGAAGTTGGTTAATGAAAATAGCTGTTGTCTTTGATTGATGAAGGGCACCGGTAATTTTGCGCAGTGCCTGTGACATCAGGCGAGCTTGAAGACCCATATGTGAATCTCCCATTTCGCCTTCAATTTCAGCACGTGGAACAAGTGCTGCAACTGAGTCAACAACTACTAGATCGAGGGCACCTGATCGAATAAGCATGTCCATAATTTCCAGTGCTTGTTCACCAGTATCTGGTTGTGAAACAAGGAGTGCATCAATATCTACGCCAAGTTTCTTTGCGTACTCAGCATCGAATGCGTGTTCTGCATCGATGAATGCACAGATACCGCCGCCCTTTTGAGCATTAGCAATTGCATGCAATGTAAGAGTTGTTTTTCCTGAAGATTCTGGTCCGTAGATTTCTACTATGCGACCACGTGGAAGGCCGCCAATTCCAAGTGCGATATCGAGTCCGATAGAACCTGTTGGAATAACTTCAACAACTTGATTCTGTCGCTCTGACATCTTCATAACCGAACCCTTGCCAAACTGACGTTCAATCTGGGCGAGGGCTGTGTCTAGGGCTTTGGAACGATCTGATTGTGCTTTTTCTGTAGCTTTGTCATTACTTTTTTCAGTAGCCACTTCTTTCCTTTCGATGAAACGTCATATGACGTTGGTGTCGGTCCAGAAGGTACGGAGACCCACCGACGGCCCCAGCACTTTTTACAAAGGCTGTGGGCGGAAGATGGAACCGCTCTGGTTGTACAGGGATAAGGATATACGAACACCTGTTCGAACGCCACATTAAGCGCTCGACACGCCGTTATGAATTGGTCTACTTATGCGGAGCAGTCTGTTCCGGATGAGCCTTACAGACGGCTCTCCAGATTTCATCAGGTTCAAGACCGGCAGCGAGCGCTTCATTAATGCTCTTGCTACCCAATTCTGAGATTGCAATATCGGCACTAAATGAAGGGGCCCATTGGGGACCAAAACTTAAAAGTATTCGCTCTCGAAGATCAGAGATACGCATGTAGAAGTTGGGCTGCCTGTGCTTTGGATTGATTGGGCGTCAGTGGTTGAAGAACTTGACCCACAAGCCATGAAATCGCGATTCCGGCTTTCACTTCAGAACCTAGCGCGTTGATAAAGAATGCATCAATTGCGTGCCAAATCTTGTCATCACTACGTAGCAACATTGTGGTCAGAATCGCAGGATCATGCGAGCGCATTCCGGCAAGGGCAGAGTCTGCACTAATTGCACATGAGAAATACTCGAGCAAATCGGCTGGGTTGCTGGGTGCACCCTTAAACAAGTTAATAACTTCACGGCTCAGAAGTGAGTATAAAACAGCGTCTTTATCGCGAAAGTGGTTGTACAACGTGGCTCTAGAAACTTGCGAGATATCGGCAATATCAATCATTGCAAGATTTTTGATCCCTTGGGTTGAAATAATTTCTTTTGTAGCAGTTAATAAGGCAGCCTCAGAACGAGAAGCCGTTGCTCCTTGGAGTGCGTATAAGTGCGCCACTGTTACGCGGCGTCTACGACACTGAGTATTGCAACTTCAGAAGATTTAATATGAACAGATACATCACTCATGACCGTTGAAAGTGTTAAACCTAGAGCTGTGCAAATTGCAGATAAGAGCTCTGATGACGCTTCCTTCTGTCCGCGTTCTACTTCAGAGAGGTAACCAAGGGATACACGAGCATCGCGAGCGACATCTCGAAGTGTTCGGGATTGCTCTGTGCGGGCAGCGCGAAGGGTCGTACCGACTGCTTCACGTAACAACATGGCGCGCTCCACCCTCTCGTGCTTAATCTCTAGACCTAAGGATACGCGCAAAGGTCCCAATTGCGCTGGCGACAGTCCCACTTCGTATATTTTCACGCTCACCATCGAGGGCTAATTGAATGCTCTGGGTGATAGGCCCTGCGATTGCTACCCATACAGTTCCGGCCGGTACTCCATCAGATGTATCAGGGCCGGCTACTCCAGTGGTTGCGATCGCCCATGTTGTTTTAAAGGTTTTAAGTGCGCCCTTGGCCATCTCTAGAGCAACTTCTTCGCTATAGACAGTTTTGGACTTTATTAATTCTGAAGAAACACCGAGGTGTGATTGCTTAATTTCGCTGTGATACGCAATTGAACCACCCACATAAATATCCGAAGAACCCGGAACGCTTGTAATCGCATATCCCAATCCCCCGCCAGTAATTGATTCAGCGGTGCTCAAAGTTTCATTTCTTAACTTTAAGTGTGCGATGACATCTTTCATAGCAGAGGTAATTTCAGATGCATTGCTCATGAAAATCCCTTCATGCTATTTCTTATTGGTAAATGCAGAGACTATGTAATGCACACCGGTTACCAGAGTTAAAATTATAGCAACAGCCATAAAGCTATCTCTGAACCAGAACATGTCTTGGCTCAAGGGCAGCACATAAAAACCTACACCGAAACCTTGGAAAAAAGTTTTGATTTTTCCGCCACGGTTTGCTGGAATTACTCCGCGTTTGATAACAGCTAATCTAAATATTGTAATTCCAATTTCGCGAGCCATTATGACGGTAGTTATCCACCATGGCATGCGACCAAGAATTGAGAGGGACACCATCGCAGTGCCCAGCATGGCTTTATCTGCGATGGGATCTAAGAATTTGCCAAACTCGGTAACTGTGTTTCTGCTGCGGGCAAGATTCCCATCTAATATGTCACTTAACCCTAGAATGAAAAAAATCCACCAAGAAATTATTTGCCATGAGGGATCACTTCCACCATTTTTAAAGAGGGCATACGCACCAACTGGCAAGAATGCGATTCGCAGACTTGTGATGACATTTGGAGTTAAGAAGGAAGGAAATTTCATACTGGCTTGGCCACCAAATCTGCGCCAATACTTTCTATGACCTCAGCATCAACGTACTCGCCCACTTTGAAATTTGTACCAATGAAAGAAGTTGTTCCATCAACTTCTGGTCCTTGATGGTCCGCTCTGCCTTCTTGTAATTCGGCGTCTTCAATTAGCACCCGAACACGTTGCCCAATACGCATGTGCGCGCGTTGTGAAACCATTTCATCAGCCAAACTTGAAAGGGATTCAACTCGCTGTGCTATTACCTCTGTATCTAACTTTTCTCCAAGAGAAAGCGCTTCAGTGTTATCTTCATCTGAGTAGCCAAAAATTCCAACTGCATCAAGTTGTGCTTGCGTTATAAATTCGGCGAGTCCATCGAAATCTTCTTGCGTTTCTCCAGGAAACCCAACGATAAAATTAGAACGAATTCCAGCTTGGGGATCGAGGGCTCGAATTTGATTGATGAGATGAAGGAATTTTTCGCTATCCCCAAATCTGCGCATTGCACGCAGCACTGAAGGACTTGTGTGTTGAAATGAAAGATCAAAGTACGGTGCCACTTTCTCTGTTGCAACCATTGCCTGTAATAAAGATGGACGCATCTCAGCTGGTTGTAGATAAGACAAACGAACTCGCTCAATCCCTGAAATCGCCGCAAACTCCGGCAACATGGTCTCCATCAAACGTAAATCACCAAAATCTTTACCGTATGAAGTTGTGTTTTCGCTGACGAGAAATAACTCAGAAACGCCATTGTCGGCAAGCCAGCGAGCTTCCTCAAGAATTTCAGTAGGGCGTCTAGAAACGAATGAGCCTCGGAAATAGGGGATCGCACAAAAAGAGCAACGTCGATCACAACCTGAGGCAATTTTAAGTGGTGCCCACGGTGCATTACCTAGTCGCTTGCGAAAAAGAGTTCCGCCTGCGCCAACTTTTGACGTGTGTTCTTCATCCCGTACTGCCGCTCTGTCAACTGGAGCTATTGGCAATAGAGATCTACGATCTCTTGGTACGTGTGGCGTATGAGAATTTCCAGAAACAATTGATTGCAATCTGGCAGATATATCTTGGTAGTCATCAAAACCTAAAATTGCATCTGCTTCAGGTAACGCTTCAGCAAGTTCTTGTCCGTATCGCTCAGCCATGCATCCAACTGCTACTACGGCGCGCGTAACTCCATGGCCTTTAAGTGAATTAGCTTCTAGCAATGCATCAACAGAGTCTTTTTTTGCGGATTCAATAAATCCACATGTATTCACTAGTGCTACTTCAGCTTTTTCTACATCGTCAACAAGGATCCAGCCATCAGCTGCTAAACGTCCAGCTAACTCTTCTGAATCAACTTCATTACGAGCACAGCCAAGGGTGATAACTGCGACTGTGCGACTCATTGGGGTGATGTTACAGGCTTTTGCGCAAAAGTTATGAAGTAACCCCATATGAAACTGAAACTACTTCGCCATCAGCGCCAATCTGCTCTGCGGTTTTGCCATTTACTGAAACATCTACAACGCCTGCATTACCAACTTTTAGACTGACTCGTGTTGTGGAACTAAAATTAAGTTTTTGCCCTGTTCTGATTTGTCCGCTATATAAAGTTGTCCCACTTGCGTCGGAAACAAATAACCATGAAGTGCCACGAGTTGCTGTGACAATTACGGCAACACCAGTTCCTGATGAATAAGTATCGCGAGGAAGTTCAGGGGTGACAGACTCGCTTTGTGTCGGTTGAACTTCGGGCGTATTTGACGGTACGGCGGTGGCAGATTCTGTTGCAACCACCTCTGGATTTGAAATTATCGTTGCCTTTGAATTAGAAATTATTATTTGTACGGCGCCTAAGAGCGCAAGGGTCGCAAGTGAAATTCCTGCCAAAGTTTTCCAAGAAATTGTCTTCTTATCAATTGGGTTCGTCATCACATTATTTTCGGCAAGCATCTCGTGGATGCCACGAGGTTGCATCGATTGTTCGTTTGAATACAACTCTAGAAGTAATGTTGAATCCATCTTGATGTGTGGGGCAATGTTTCTTAAGTGACCACGCGCGTAAGTTTCGCCACCACATTTTGTGAAATCATCACTTTCAATTTCTTTGAGCAAACCTGCACGAATACTTGTGCGCTCTGAAAGATCGTCAACGCTTAAACCCGCATCAATGCGAGCCTGACGTATGACGGAACCGAGTGACATATGACCTCATCAAAATTCGAAATGCTGCATCTGGTGTTCCTATGGTAGCCCCGCCAAGTAACGAGCGGTAGCCCCTACGGCACTTTGGAGGTCATCTCACCCCAATTTCTAGCGCCTATTAAATGAACAACTAGTAATCGCGAAGCGTTGCAAGTACAGAATCGAGTTCATCTGGTTTTACTAGAACTGTTCGTGCTTTCGAACCTTCGGATGGACCAACGATGCCCCGCGACTCCATGAGATCCATTAATCTTCCTGCCTTTGCAAAGCCAACTCGTAATTTTCTTTGCAGCATTGATGTAGAACCAAATTGCGTTCCAATTACAAGTTCGACCGCTTGCAACAAAATATCCAAGTCATCACCAATATCTTTATCAACTAACTTGGCAGAAGAAACAGGCGCCGTGACATCTTCACGATATCTAGGTGCTAATTGTTTCTTAACATGTGTAGTAACTGCTTCTATTTCTCGCTCTGAAACATATGCGCCTTGAATTCTTATTGCTCGGCTGGCGCCCATCGGAATAAAGAGCGCATCACCTTGACCGACAAGTTTTTCAGCACCCGGGCTATCGAGAATTACTCGACTATCAGCAAGTGAAGATGTTGCAAATGAGAGTCGAGACGGCACATTAGCTTTAATCAATCCCGTAACTACATCCACACTTGGTCGTTGAGTTGCAAGTACTAGGTGGATTCCCGCCGAACGTGCAAGTTGAGTTATTCGAACGACTGACTCTTCTACTTCACGCGCAGCAATCATCATAAGATCGGCAAGTTCATCAATGATTACCAGCAAGTAAGGGTAGGGCTCAACTACTCGATCGCTGCCCTCAGGAACAACAACTTTTCCTGCACGTACTGCCTTATTGAAATCATCGATATGTCTAAAACCAAATGTGGATAAATCTTCGTAGCGTAGGTCCATTTCGCGCACAACCCATGTCAATGCATCAGCAGCCTTCTTTGGGTTAGTGATGATCGGGGTAATTAAATGTGGAATTCCTTCATACGCAGTTAACTCAACGCGCTTTGGATCAATGAGAACTAATCGAACATCATCCGGAGTTGCTCGCATCAGAATAGATGTAATCATTGCATTGATCATTGACGATTTTCCTGCACCTGTCGCGCCCGCAACAAGTAAGTGAGGCATCTTCGCTAAGTTTGCGCACACAAAATTTCCTTCTACATCTTTGCCAAGAGCTACAAGCATTGGGTGATGATCTTGGCCGGCGACACTAGAGCGCATCACATCACCTAATGCGACAATCTCGCGGTCAGCATTTGGGATTTCAATACCCACCGCAGATTTTCCTGGAATTGGCGAAAGTATTCGAACGTCACTACTTGCAACAGCATATGAAATATTCTTTGCTAACGCAGTGATTCGTTCCACTTTTACCGCATTACCTAGTTCAACCTCATATCGAGTCACTGTAGGTCCACGCATAAATCCGGTTACTTCTGCATCGATTTCAAATTGTTTGAATACTTCGGTCAGGGATGCGACAACACTCTCATTGACCTTGCTCTTAGCCTTTGCAGCCGGACCTGTGCGAAGAATGTCAGGTGGCGGTAATTCATAATGAGAATCACTCGATAATAAAAGTTGAACTGGTCGAGAATCTTTTGCAATCTGCTGCGTTGCCGGTTTGGGCATTGCTACGGTGAATTCTTCGTCAAACTCTTCTTCATCTAACTCTTCATCTTCCTCTGGGGCTGCATTCCATTGCGCAACGACGGGAGATTCAAAGGGAGGAGTTTCTGATATTTCGAATTCTTCAT
>WLNM01000051.1 GCA_009699825.1 Actinomycetota bacterium | reverse complement strand
GCGACTATGTTGCGTGCAGGAACTCCGGCAGAGACAAGCCATACTTTTCCAGAAGCTGCTTCAGTTGTGCGATCTCCCGGAGCTTTTGCACCAACAGTAATAATTAGTGGAGCAAGTCCTAAATCATAAATTCTCTTTGCTTCAGTTAATCGCGCTTCCAATACATCGCCGGGACGACCATCAAATTGCGCGGCACCCATGACGACAATTGCATCGGCTTCACGCGCAACTGGATAGTGTGCGGAGTAATAAGTTTTGCCAATTGCATAGGTTGGGATAGCCAAAATTACTAGAAAGATAATTGTGAATACGCGGCGAATGAATCTAAAAATAAACATCAGCCACCTGAAAACGCATCTTCTAGTTCGATTGCAGCCATCTCATCGGGATCATCTAACCAACGATCAGGCAAAGTAACTGGGCGACCATGGCTAGTGCGCCCTCGAGGTTTTTCGCCAACTTCAATTGGATATGGCTGATCATCTAATTGGTCCAATAATTTACGAAAGTGTGGAAGGGATTCGATTAATCCAAATTCACGACGTAATTCGCGGTGAACTCTAAAACCTTTGAGATACCACGCCATATGTTTACGCAAATCACGGCAACCACGATCTTCAGATTCGAAGTAATCGACAATTAATTCTCCGTGCCGAAACATCACTTCGCGTACCTGGTGCAGAGTTGGCAAAGTTCGTTCAGTTCCACCATTAAATGCACTGACTAAATCGGAAAATAACCACGGACGTCCAAGGCAGCCACGACCAACAACTACGCCAGCGCACTGCGTTTGGCGCACCATTTCAATGCCATCAGCGCCTGACCAAATATCACCGTTTCCTAGTACTGGTACACCTGTTGGTTTGAGATGATCCACAAGACGAGTAATTGCAGACCAATCAGATTTACCTTCATACATTTGTGCTGCGGTGCGCGCATGCAATGCAACCCATGCAACACCGAGATCGGCGGCTGACTTTGCGGCTTCTAAATACGTGTGATGATCGCTATCAATACCGATGCGCATTTTTACTGTAACTGGAATTCCAAATGGTTTGGCGGCTTCAACTGCTGCACCAACAATTGCGCTAAAAAGATTTCGCTTGTATGGAAGCGCTGCTCCCCCACCTTTGCGTGTTACTTTTGGAACAGGACAACCAAAGTTCATATCTATGTGATCAACTAAGTTTTCTTTACCTAACATTGTTACGGCAGCCCGCATTGTGTGTGGATCAACGCTATATAACTGAACAGAACGTGGCCATTCACCTTTACCAGGCTCGATCATGCGCAGCGTTTCTGGACGTCGTTCTATTAGTGCGCGAGCCGTAACCATTTCAGAGACAAATAAACCCGCACCTTGTTCGCGACATAGCATTCGAAAAGGCGCATTAGTTATGCCAGCCATTGGCGCCAATACAACTGGCGGATCAATTAAATGATCGCCACTTGCTAGCGGAAGGGTGAGTGGTTTTAGCAACCGAGTAGTCGTGGCGCTAACCATGCTTCAACCTGATCGAGTGCAATGCGCTCTTGTGCCATCGTGTCACGATCGCGAATTGTTACTGCATGATCTTCAAGTGTTTCAAAGTCAATAGTGATGCAGTACGGAGTTCCGATTTCATCTTGACGGCGATAACGACGACCAATAGCACCGGCATCATCGAAATCGATATTCCAGTTCTTGCGTAATTGTGCAGCAAGGTCACGTGCTTTAGGAGACAGATCAGCATTGCGAGAAAGTGGAAGTACAGCAACTTTAATTGGCGCTAGACGATAATCGAGTTTGAGTACCGCACGCTTTTCCATTTCACCTTTGCTATTTGGTGCTTCATCTTCAGTGAATGCATCCATTAAGAAAGTAAGCGTTGCGCGATCAACACCTGCAGCAGGTTCGATAACAAATGGAGTCCATCGCTCATTTTTTTCTTGATCAAAGTACGAAAGATCTTTTCCGGATGCAGCAGAGTGAGCCTTTAAATCAAAGTCAGTGCGATTAGCAATGCCTTCGAGTTCGCCCCATTCAGTGCCAGCGAATTCAAATTTATATTCGATATCTGCCGTACGCTTTGAATAGTGCGACAACTTTTCTTTTGGATGATCATAGATACGCAGACGCTCCGGATTAATTCCAAGATCGACATACCAAGCCATGCGAGTATCAATCCAATATTGGTGCCACTCTTCATCGGTTCCGGGAACTACAAAGAACTCCATCTCCATCTGCTCAAATTCACGAGTTCTGAAAATAAAGTTACCTGGCGTAATTTCATTACGGAAAGATTTTCCGATTTGCCCAATTCCAAAAGGTGGTTTCTTGCGTGAAGTTGTCATCACTTGATCAAAGTTAATAAATATTCCTTGGGCTGTTTCTGGGCGCAAGAATGCAAGACCAGATTCATCTTCAACTGGCCCAAGATATGTTTTGAGCATTCCGCTAAATTGTTTTGGTTCGGTAAATTGACCTTTGTTGCCGCAAGCTGGGCAATTTATTTCTGTCAGCGATGCTGCAGCTTTCTTATGTTTAGCTTCATACGCTTCAAGTAAATGATCAGCGCGATAACGCTTATGGCAAGCGGTGCACTCCGTAAGCGGATCAGAAAAAGTTGCAACGTGTCCAGATGCTTCCCAGACTTCTTTAGCCAAGATGACGCATGAATCGATACCGACAATATCTTCGCGGCCAGTGACCATGGACTTCCACCATTGGCGTTTAACGTTATTTTTTAATTCAACACCGAGTGGGCCGTAATCCCATGATGCGCGCAACCCACCGTAAATTTCTGATGAGGGATAAACAAATCCGCGACGCTTTGCAAGACCAACAATATTTTCTAAACGATCCGTTGCCATTTCATTTTCTCCATCCGGCTGGCTGTCGGCGGAAAGCAACGTACGTTACTTCCGTGAGTGAATTTTACTCTGAGTATGGCTTTTCATATGCACCCGGCTCATCAATTGCCTGAGCCAGAGTAGGAATCACATTCATCTTCACATCATTAGTGCTCAATGCCCTGCGGTATGAGCCCACGTTTTCCCACTGAGTTACTAAGGACCAGAGAGTTAAATCATCTAAATTCTGGCCGTATTCGCCATCGACGAATCCCTTGCACTGCGAAAAACTTTCCAGCGCTGAACTTAATTGAGTCTGGAAGTGCGCGGCAGAACCGAGCGGAACCGAAAAGCGTGCAATAGCGAGCATAAGGACAACCCTAATGTTGTTATCCTTGAATTATGAATTTAGCCATTGGATTCGCAGCAATCACCGTTGTTGCCACCGTACTTGGCGGAATCCTTGCGCTGCGTTCTCAGGATCGTTTTCATCTCATACTCGGTTTATCTGCAGGTTTGCTGCTGGGTCTTGTGGGATTTGATTTGCTGCCAGAGGTCTTTGAGTTAAATACGGACACTTTCGCAGGAGTACCAATTGTCTCTATTGCAATTCTGAGTGGGTTTCTCTTGCTACATGTTCTTGAACGATCTTTTGGATCGCACGAACCTGCTGACTCTGATTACGGTCATGATCATGAACATCACAACATCGCCGGGACACTTAGTGCAGTGGCAATGGGTGGACACGTATTTCTAGATGGTGTGGGATTAGGCGTTGCATTCCAAGTAAGTAACGCACTCGGCTTTGCAGTATTTCTTGCAGTTGTAGTGCACGCTTTTAGCGATGGACTTAACACTGTTTCACTCCTTGTAAAAAGTGGAAACTGGCACAAAAACAGCAAATGGTTACTTGTATTAGATGGTGCGGCTCGATTAAGCGGTGCGGCACTTGGAACGTATTTAGCACTGAATGAATCCTGGATGGCTTTATATCTTGCACTCTTCACAGGTTTTGTTATCTATATTGCGACATCTCATATCTTGCCTGAAGCACATTCACGCCATCCATCTCGGTGGACATTAGCTGCAACCACATGTGGTGTTTTAATCATGTGGTTAGTAGTTGCGAATTCTTAAGCTCTTCCGAATCTTCGATCTCGCTTGTTATATTCCTCAATCGCTTTCCATAGAGTTTTGCGAGTTACATCTGGCCATAAAACATCCATAAAAACCATCTCGGCATAAACACTTTGCCACGGTAAGAAGTTGCTGGTGCGCTGTTCGCCCGATGAGCGCAAGAACAAATCCACATCGCGCATAGTCGGAGAATCTAAATACTTTGCAAAAGTTTTCTCTGTTATTGAATCGGCTTTAATTTTTCCGCGCTTTACATCTCGGGCTAATTCTGTTGCGGCATCAACGATTTCTGAGCGACCGCCGTAGTTAACGCACATGTTAAGAGTCAAAACTTTATTCTTTTTGGTTAGCTCTTCTGCTTCTTCTAGCTCTGAAATAACACTGGCCCACAATCGCTTTGGACGGCCGACCCAACGTACGCGTACACCCATTGAATTCATCTCATCTCGCCTGCGACGGATGACATCGCGATTAAATCCCATTAGAAATTTCACTTCATCCGGTGATCTACGCCAATTCTCTGTTGAAAATGCGTACGCACTAATTTCTTTAACGCCGAATTCGATTGCACCTTGCACAACATCAAAAAGTGCTGCTTCGCCTGCTTCGTGACCAGCTGTGCGCGGTAATCCACGTTCTTTTGCCCAACGCCCATTGCCATCCATAACGATCGCAACGTGCTCTGGAATTTTCATACTCGCTCCACAATTGGAAGTGAACGCAATCCACGTTCAAGGTGCCATTGTAAATATGCAGCGATTAAACCACTAGCTTCGCGACGATTTTTTCCTTCACTCTTATTCGCGCTCTCCCAATCACTGCTTAACAAAGCAGCCATTAATTCAAGTGTTTCTGGTTGCGGAGTTGCACACGCAGAAGGTCTACATTCAAGGCAGACAGATCCTCCACCGACTAGTGAAAAATATCTGTGCGGTCCAGGTAAACCACAACGCGAACAATCTGTCATCGATGGTGCGTATCCACCGAGTGCAAGAGAGCGCAACAAGAATGCATCTAAAACAAGTGCGGGGTCATAACGATCATCACAGAGTGCTTTCATTGCACCAACAACTAAGTGAAACTCTTGCACAGCCGGTTCGCGCTCTTGGGCCGTAAACCGTTCTGAAGTTTCTAAAATCGCTGAAGCGATTGTCCAGCGCTGATAATCATCTGTAATTGCTTCGCCATAATTTCGCAGTGCTTCAACTTGTGTGACAGTGTCAAATGTTTTGCCAATATGCATCTGAATATCAACATGGCTGCCTGGTTCGAGGCGCGCACCAAATTTTGACATTGTGCGACGAACACCCTTTGCTACTCCGCGTACACGTCCGTGTTCGCGAGTAAGCATGGTGATGATGCGATCTGCTTCGCCTAATTTCTGTGTGCGCAAGATGATTGCTTCATCACGATACAAGCTCATGCAGGCAAAGGTACTGGTGGCAACTATCTAATTGCGCGATTTATTGCAGACACGACGGCCTTTAATGAAGCCGTTGTGGTGTTTGGATCAATTCCGACACCCCAGAAGGTTTCGCCACTAATTGAGCATTCGAGATAGGCAGCAGCGGATGCATCTCCACCTGCGGACAGTGCGTGCTCAAAGTAATCCAAAACTTTCACATCAACACCGTAATCCTGCACGATGTTGCAAAATGCTGCGATTGGTCCATTACCTGTGCCAGTCAATTTTTTAGTATCACCACGGTCAAGAAGTGTTACTTCTAAATTAACATCCTCATCGAGGACTGATGTTTGAGAAAGCCCCTTTAATCTAAAGCGACCCCACGGTGCATCCTGTGTTGGCAAGTATTCATCTTCAAAAACTTTCCATAATTGATCTGCAGTAACTTCTCCACCTTGTTCATCGGTCATTGCCTGAACAACGCGGCTAAATTCAATCTGCAAGCGACGTGGAAGATCTAGATGATGTTCGTTCTTCATCATGTATGCAACGCCACCTTTGCCTGATTGCGAATTCACGCGAATCACAGCTTCATAGGAGCGACCAATATCTTTTGGGTCAATTGGGAGATAAGGAACAGCCCACGTGAATTCATCGACGTGCTTACCGGCAGCCTTTGCATCGCGCTCTAGATGTTCGAAACCTTTTTTAATTGCATCTTGGTGAGATCCAGAGAACGCTGTAAATACAAGGTCGCCACCGTATGGATGGCGCTCAGGTACACGTAATTGATTTGCATATTCAACCGTGCGACGCACATCATCGATGTTGGTGAAATCAATCATTGGATCTATTCCGTGGCTTACTAAGTTAAGACCAAGTGTTACCAGACAAACATTTCCTGTGCGCTCGCCATTTCCGAAGAGCGTTCCTTCGATGCGATCAGCACCAGCTAAATAGCCAAGTTCGGCAGCTGCTACTCCGGTACCACGATCATTATGTGGGTGCAAAGAAACAATCACGCTGTCGCGATTGTTGAGGTTGCGACACATCCACTCAATAGAGTCCGCGTAAATATTTGGTGTCGCCATCTCAACTGTTGCTGGCAGATTTAAGATTGTCTTCCACTGTGGAGTTGGCTTCCAAATATCGTTAACTGCGTTACAAACTTCGACAGCAAACTCTAATTCTGTACCGGTGTATGACTCAGGTGAATATTCAAATGAAACCTTTGTCTCTGGAACTGTGCTGACAAGATCTAGACACATCTTGGCGCCATCTGTTGCAATCTTCTTAATGCCCTCTTTGTCAAGACCAAAAACAACTCGACGTTGAAGAGTTGATGTTGAGTTATATAAGTGAACGATTGCTTGCTTTGCACCCTTTATTGCTTCAAAGGTTCGCTCGATAAGTGGTTGGCGTGCCTGAGTGAGTACTTGAATGATTACATCATCAGGGATTAAGCCTTCTTCAATAATCTTTCGTACGAAATCAAAATCGGTCTGGCTTGCACTTGGAAAACCCACTTCAATTTCTTTATAGCCCATTGCGACCAAGAGATTAAACATCGCTAATTTGCGAGGAGTGTCCATTGGGTCAATCAAAGCTTGATTGCCATCTCGTAAATCCACGGATGACCACTTAGGTGCCTTCGTCATTTGTTTATCTGGCCATGTGCGATCTTGTAGATCTACAGGTATAAAAGATGAATAACGATGCGCACGCATCGATGATGGTTTTTGCTCTGGAAAATTCATTTTAAAACTCCTTATTGGTTACGGGATTTGTCTGGTTTAACCGGTACGACAAACCCCGCGGCGAGGGGACCGATTATTTGGCCCCGCCACGGCAGCTAAGGAGGAGGCTGCGAAGTGTCATGTGTAAATGGTAACCCCACCGCGTGTTTTCAAGCAAGTAAAGTTCTAAACTCCCGCGTATGGCCAACTTTGAATCACAACTAATCGCATTAGTTGACTCTGCCAATGAAATTTGTGACGTCGCAGAAAAATCAGGACGTAGTGATCAATTCAATGGTTCTGAATGGACTCCTGCAATTATTTTGGGGCACCTAGTCGATGTTGATAAAGAAGTGTGGATGGCTCGTTTTGAATTG
>WLNM01000050.1 GCA_009699825.1 Actinomycetota bacterium | reverse complement strand
CTAAATATGATGATGATGTCAATGATTTCGATTGGTGTTGTCAGTGTGCTCTGGGTAATTTATGGATTTGAATTAGCCTTTGGATACAAAGCTAATTCGCCTTGGTACGGAGCGATTTCTTTTTCTGGCTTGGGTGGAGTGGTCAACGACTTCACAAACAACGGTGGTCTCTACCCGATACCTGTTTTAGTTTTTGCAGCATTCCAGTTGATGTTTGCAATTATTACGCCAGCTTTAATTTCAGGTGCAATTGCTGATCGAGCAAAATTCACATCGTGGGCAGTTTTCGTTGCGATTTGGTCAACAATTGTCTATTTCCCAGTTGCACATTGGGTATTCGCATTTGGAAATAAAGTTGGTGACACCGTTACTGGTACAGGATTTCTTGCAGGTAAAGGTTTAGAGGATTTCGCTGGCGGAACGGCAGTGCATATCAATGCGGGAGCCGCAGGATTAGCGCTAGCAATTGTTCTGGGAAAGCGTGTGGGTTGGCGCAAAGAATCAATGCGTCCGCATTCACTTCCGTTAGTGATGCTTGGATCAGGGTTGCTCTGGTTCGGATGGTTTGGATTTAATGCTGGTTCGGCACTTGCTGCAAATGGAATAGCAGCACTTGCATTTATGAATACTCAAGTTGCAACAGCTGCAGCTCTTGCTGGTTGGCTTCTTGTTGAAAAAATCCGTCAGGGACACCCAACATCACTAGGTGCTTCTTCAGGCGCCGTTGCTGGTTTGGTTGCAATCACTCCAGCATGCGCGTTCGTCGCACCTTGGGCGGCGGTTGTCATTGGATTTATTGCAGGAATTTTATGTTCGTTTGCAGCTGGATTGAAGTATCGTTTTAATGTCGATGACTCATTAGATGTAGTTGGAGTTCATTTAGTCGCCGGAATTTGGGGATCACTCGCTATCGGATTCTTTGGAAGCAGCTCTGTTAACAGCATCGGATTGGATGGGCTCTTTTACGGAGGCGGAAGTGCATTGTTAGGTAAACAAGCCATAGGCGTGGCGCTCGTGGCTGCGTATTCTTTTGTGGCAACCTTGATAATTGGATATGGCATCGAAAAAACTATTGGTTTTCGTGTACAAAAAGATGTTGAAGTTTCAGGAATCGATCTGAACGAACACGCTGAAACTGCATATGAAATGACTAGCTCATCACGCGGAGGTTCAATTCTATGAAATTAATTACAGCGATCCTTAAGCCACATAAATTAGAAGATGTGAAAATCGCCCTACAAACTCATGGTGTTAAGGGCATGACAGTTTCAGAAGCAACCGGCTTCGGACGTCAAAAAGGTCATACTGAGGTGTATCGAGGTGCGGAATATACAGTCGACCTTGTTCCAAAAATAAGACTAGAAGTACTCGCTGATGACACGGAGGTTCAAGGAATTATCGATGTCATAGTTAAGAGTGCCTTGACTGGAAATATCGGTGATGGCAAAGTCTGGGCTATTCCTATTGAACAAGTTGTACGTGTTCGCACAGGCGAGCAAGGCCCAGAAGCAATCTAAAATATTGTTCGGGGCTGAAGTAGGCTCTGCCCATGTTTGATGCGCTGTCGGCTCGCTTTGCCAAGACATTTGGTGGATTGCGCGCGAAAGGAAAGATCTCCTCTTCAGACGTTGAATCTGTCATAGAAGAAATCACAAATGCACTCCTTGAAGCGGACGTTGCCCTAGAAGTCGTAAATCTATTTTCAGATCGCGTGCGCACCCAAGTAATTGCTTTCCTGCCAACTCTTCAAGCTGGAAGTAATCAGGCTCAAGCAATATTTGATGTTGTTAATTCAGAGCTAACTTCAATTCTTGGTTCTGAAGCCAGACGCATTCGAATCGCTAAGAATCCACCAACAATTGTGATGTTGGCTGGGTTGCAAGGAGCAGGTAAAACTACTCTTGCAGCAAAGTTGGCCAAGTTCTATAAAGATCAAGGAAATACTCCGCTATTGGTTGCTGCTGATTTACAAAGACCAAATGCAGTCACCCAGTTACAGATTTTAGGAGAACAAATCGGTGTTCCAGTATTTGCACCGGAGCTAGGTAACGGTTCAGGAAACGCTGTCCAAGTGGCACGCGATGGAGTTGCGTTCGCACACTCCAAGGTTCATAACATGGTTATCGTCGATACCGCAGGTCGATTGGGCATCGATGATGAATTAATGGATGAAGCAATTGCAATACGAGATGAAATTCAACCGCATGAAATTCTTTTTGTGATTGATGCGATGATCGGTCAAAGCGCAATTGAGACTGCCCGAGCATTCGAGCACGGTGTTGGCTTTGATGGCTTAGTTTTAACTAAATTAGATGGTGACGCACGTGGCGGCGCAGCTCTTTCTATAACAGAGATTATCAAGCGTCCAATTATGTTTGTTTCAACTGGTGAGAAAATATCTGATTTTGATGTTTTCTATCCAGATCGTATGGCCTCTCGAATTCTAGGCATGGGTGATGTAGCAACTTTGGCTGAACAAGCAAAAAAAGCACTCAACCCTGAAACAAGTGCCAGACTTGAAGAAAAATTCGCACGGGGTGACGAATTCACTTTAGAAGATTTCTTGGAGCAACTTGAGGCAATGGCCAATATGGGCTCAATGGGGAAATTACTCTCGATGTTGCCAGGTGCTGCTTCAATGAAAAAACAAATAGAGAACTTTGATGAAAGCGAGATTGTGCGCACAAAAGCAATAGTGCAATCAATGACACCTCAAGAACGGCGCGATATCAAAGTTCTCAATGGAACCAGGCGTTCACGAATTGCGCAGGGAAGTGGTCGTGCAGTTTCAGAAGTTAATTCTCTCGTCGAAAGATTTAGTGCGGCGCAAAAGGCAATGAAGCAGATGCGAAGCGGAAACATTCCAGCCGGAATGCCCGCTGGAATGCCGGACATGCGCAGTGCAAAACCACCAGTAGCGCACAAGAAGAAGTCCAAGTCAGGTAATCCCGCTAAAAGGGCTGCAGAAGAGCGCGGATAGGCCTTAATTTCGCTTCCTGAGCTTGTGATGGCAAGATTAGCCACCTGTGACGGGGCCCTCTACCCCCGAAACATCCAAGTCCATCGCTTGGTCAAAATGATTGCGCACCCCGCTGCAATTACTTTGGCAAGGCACACATTTACAGGAGCACACGTTACTTGGCTACAAAAATTCGTTTAATGCGCATGGGAAAAATTCGCACACCTTATTTCCGTATTGTTGTTACAGATTCACGCAAAGCTCGCAATGGTTTATCCATTGAAGAAATTGGTCGTTACGCACCAGGTCAAGAACCATCACTGATCGAAGTTAATTCTGATCGTGCTCTTTACTGGCTCGGCACTGGCGCACTTCCAACAGCAGCAGTTGAAGCTATTTTAAAAGTTACTGGCGATTGGCAAAAGCACAAGGGTCTTCCTGGAACAGAAGGAACACTGCGAGTTGCTGCACCTAAACCACATAAGAGCGTTGCTTACGAAGCAGCTGTTAAGCAAGCAATGGATGAACCAAAAGAAGGCGCAACAACTCTTAAGAAGAAAGCACAAGAGAAGTTAGCTGCCAAAGCTAATCCAGTTGTAGAAGAAACTCCTGCACCAGTTGCTGAAACAGTTGTTGAAGAAGCGCCTGTCGTTGAAGCAGAAGCACCAGCAGTTGTTGAAGAAACTCCAGTGGCTGAAGTTGTTGCAGAAGCAACACCAGAAGCGGCTGCCGAATAACAATGATGGATGAAGCACTCGAGCATCTCGTAAAAGGGATCGTCGATAATCCAGAAGATGTCGTTGTTAAGGAAAAAACTCATCGTCGCGGAACAACGCTAGAAGTTCGAGTTAATCCTGAAGACATTGGCAAAGTTATTGGTCGAAATGGTCGAACAGCCAAAGCTCTTCGCACTGTCGTAAGTGCAATTGCAGGTCGTACAGTGCGCGTCGATCTCATCGAGACCGACGAGGCTCGCTAACAACTTCACGGATATGCGTTTACTCGTGGGCCGTATTGGTCGCGCCCACGGAATTCTTGGTGAAGCGACGATTGAAGTTCGTACTGACGATCCAGATATTCGTTTTGCCGTAGGGGCAACTGTGAGCACTGATAAACACGGTGATCTCACTATTGTTTCAGGACGTGTTCATAACGGAATTCTGCTCCTTGGATTTAATGGCATAACCACCCGCAATCAAATTGAAGAGTTACGTAACGAAATGCTCTATTCCGATGTAGATATAGATGCATCAACTGGAGATGACGATGAGTATCACGTTCTTCAATTGATTGGCTGTATGACTTATCGGGAATCCGGCGAAAAATATGGTGAAGTAACTGACGTGATAAATCTTCCAGGTCAGGATTTATTGGCTATTAAGACTGAACAAGGTGAATCACTTATTCCTTTTGTGCATCAATTAGTGCCAGAAGTAGATATAAGAAATAAGCGCATAGTCGTTATTCCTCCAACAATCACGGGGGAGATAAAATGAAATTAGATGTTGTCACCATTTTTCCAGAGTATCTGGCTCCGCTTAAGTTATCTCTTCTTGGCAAAGCCCAGGAAGAAGGTTTGATTGAAATAAATATTCATGATTTGCGCGTACACGCAAAAGATAATCATCACAGCGTTGATGACACGCCATATGGGGGCGGAGCAGGCATGGTTATGAAAGCCGAAGTCTGGGGATCAGCCCTTGATCCATTGCTAGTTAAAGATGTTGACCTAATTATTTTGACACCAGGTGGCAAACGTTTTAATCAGCGAATGGCAGAAGCATTTTCAATGCGCTCACACCTTGTCTTTGCATGTGGGCGCTACGAAGGTATTGACGATCGAGTCCGTCAGCATTATGTGCAGGAAGTTTTCGCACAAAAAAATGTTCGGGTCCACGAAGTATCTATTGGTGATTATGTATTAGGTGGGGGAGAAGTTGCAGCAATGGTGATGATTGAAGCGATCACTCGGCTGTTGCCCGGAGTACTCGGAAACCCAGAATCCATAGTCGAAGAGTCACACATGCACGATGGGTTCGCCGAATATCCATCATTTACTAAACCACAAACATGGCGAGATATTTCAGTTCCAGAGATATTGCTTAGCGGAAATCACGCGCAAATTGCTGCATGGCGTGCACAAGCTGCAAAAGATCGAGCCGAAAAGAATTTCTAACTAGTCAGTAATCCTAGATTTACCGTATTCTTTCACACATGTCCGAAGAGTCAGAGAAAATCCAATCCCGACTAATACGTGACCTCGAACCAGTTGTTGCCGTAGAACTTGAGCGACATTTATCAATTCAAAAAAATTGGTATCCCCATGAATATGTCCCATGGAGTGAAGGCCGAGATTTTGCAGGCCCACTCAATGGCGATGCATGGGAAGCTAAAGATTCTCGTCTGTCACCCGTTGCACAAGATTCACTCATTCTTAATTTATTAACTGAAGATAACTTACCGAGCTATCACACCGAGATCACACTCTCCATGGGCAGAGATGGCGCATGGGGTAACTGGATTGAACGCTGGACAGCCGAAGAAGGTCGCCATGCAATTGTAATTCGCGATTACTTGATGGCAACTCGCGGTGTCGATCCATACGAGCTAGAAGATTTGCGAATGGCACATATGTCACTGGGTTATCAAACTCCTTATGAAAATGACATGTTGCACACAATTGCATACGTTTCTTTCCAGGAATTAGCAACTCGTATTTCTCATCGCAACACAGGAAAGATTTCAGATGATCCAATCGCTGAAGGCATGATGCAAAGAATCGCACTTGATGAGAATCTGCACATGATTTTCTATCGCAATACTCTTCAAGCTGCCCTTGAACTAGAACCAAATGCGGCGATGCGTGCAATCGCAGATGTCGTAACCAATTTCGATATGCCAGGTGCGAATATGCCAGGTTTTGGTCGCAAGGCTGTTCAAATCGCTCTTGCAGGTATTTATGACATGCAACAACACTTAGAAGAAGTTATTGCTCCCGTGCTTCGAGCATGGAATGTTTTTGAGAGAAATGACTTATCAGGTGATGGTTTAGTTGCTAGAGATGAACTAACTGCATTCTTGACTAAAACGACAGAAGAGTCAGATCGTTTTAATGAAAAACGTGAACATCACTTTGAGCGACTTATCGCCCGTGGACAAGAGCCAATTCGCATTCAAAAATGAGCAAACGTGTAATCTTTATCGAACATGATCACGTCAGCGATGGTGGACCGATTTGGCATCAATTCCAATTACGTGGCTACGAAATTACTCGCTTCATCATTGTTGATAAAGAACATCAGAAAAATCCAAATGTCGTAGTCCAATGGCCAGATTTACTCTCATTTGATGTTGTAGTTGTAATGGGTGCGCCGTATGCCGCTTATGGAGATGATGTTGTCGGAAATTGGTTACTGCCAGAGTTAGAAAAAATGCGAGAAGTGCATAATGCTGGAATTCCTGTTCTCGGTATTTGTTTTGGGGGACAGTTGATGTCGCGAGTTCTAGGTGGAGACGTTTCTAGATCTCCACGCGCAGAACTAGGTTGGTATGAAATTGAAAGTAAAGATGAATCCCTGGTGCCGCGAGGACCTTGGTTTCAATATCATTGGGATCGATTCACACTACCGCCTGATGCAACTTTGATTGCAGAAAATGATTTATGTCCACAAGCTTTTTCATTTGGCCGCACCCTGGGCTTGCAATTTCACCCAGAGATAGATCCACACGTACTTGATTTGTGGTTAGAGATGGAAGGTGGATGCGCTGAAGTGGAGTCAGAAGGTGTTGATGTGAAAGTTTTACGTGCGCAAACAAAAGAACTTGAGGAGCAAACAAATCAGCGCGGTTACGATTTAGTCGATCAATTTCTTGATCGCATCGCAACCGCGCCGATTAAGCGGATCTAGTTTTCTTAGATTATTTCCTAGATTTTGCCTACATATCTAGCGGGGTGACGTATGCTCCAGAAATTCCACCATCTACTAAGAAGTTAGATGCTGTAATAAATGATGAGTCATCGCTAGCAAGGAAGGCAACAGCGGCGGCAATTTCTGTGTCATCCGCAAAGCGACCCATTGGAATGTGAACTAAACGACGTGCTGCACGTTCTTTATCTTTGGCAAAGAGTTCTTGCAAAAGTGGAGTATTAACTGGTCCAGGCGACAACGCATTTACTCGGATACCTTCGCGCGCAAACTGAACTCCAAGTTCGCGTGACATGGCAAGCACCCCGCCCTTTGAAGCCGTGTATGCAATCTGAGAAGTTGCAGCACCCATTGTTGCGACAAATGATGCCGTGTTAATGATCGAGCCCTTACCTGCTTTTTGCATGTACGGAATTACGTATTTGCAGCAATGAAAAACACTGGTGGTGTTGACTCGCAACACTCTTTCCCAGGCATCTAGCCCAGTAGTCAAAATTGAATCATCATCTGGTGGAGATATTCCTGCATTGTTAAATGCAATATCAATACGACCGTACGTATCAAAGGCAACCTTGTACATATTCTCAACATCGGCAGCACTTGTTACATCTGCTTTTACGAAGATTCCGCCAGTTGCTTTTGCAGCAGCTTCACCAGATTCGGCATTCATATCGACTGCAACAACCTTTGCGCCTTCACTAGCTAAGCGCTTTGCTGTGGCCAGACCGATTCCGCTGCCCGCTCCTGTAATTACTGCTACGCGTCCTTCGAGACGTTGAGACATTATTTT
>WLNM01000005.1 GCA_009699825.1 Actinomycetota bacterium | reverse complement strand
TGGAATTGTTCAGGCTCTTGAATTATTAGGATCGCAAGCAACTAAACCCATTGTTGTGAGATTAGATGGAAATAACGTTATTGAAGGACGTGCAATTTTGAAGGCTGCTGCACATCCGCTCATAGAGCAGGTGGACTCCATGGATGGAGCAGCAAATCGCGCTGCAGAATTGGCGGCAAAGTAATGTCTATTTTTATTAATGAAAAAAGTATCGTCATAGTTCAAGGCATGACTGGTGCAGAAGGCACTAAACATACAAAACGCATGCTGGCCTCAGGTACGAAAATTGTTGGTGGAGTTACACCTGGCAAGGGTGGACAAAGTGTAGAAATAGATGGCCACACTTTGCCTGTTTTTAATACCGTGAAAGAAGCCATGAGCGCAACGGGTGCAAACACATCTGTTGTATTTGTTCCACCAAAATTTGCAAAGGCTGCTGTGATCGATGCGATTGATGCAACGATGCCCTTAGTTGTTGTTATTACAGAAGGAATTCCAGTTCATGATTCAGCAAGTTTCTATGCGCACGCCGAAAGCAAAGGAACAACTCGAATTATTGGGCCAAACTGTCCGGGATTAATCAGTCCTGGTAAATCAAACGTAGGAATCATTCCTGCAGATATCACTATTAGTGGACCTATTGGTCTTGTTTCAAAGTCTGGAACGTTGACGTATCAGATGATGTACGAATTACGCGATATTGGATTTAGCACTGCAGTTGGAATTGGCGGAGATCCAGTTATTGGTACAACGCACATCGATTGTTTGCGGGCATTCCAAGACGATCCAGATACACAAGCAATCGTGATGATCGGTGAAATTGGTGGTGACGCCGAAGAGCGTGCAGCTGCTTTTATTAGCGAATATGTCACCAAACCAGTTGTAGGTTACGTTGCAGGTTTCACAGCTCCTGAAGGCAAAACCATGGGGCACGCAGGTGCAATAGTTTCTGGTTCGTCAGGAACAGCGCAAGCGAAAAAAGATGCGCTAGAAGCCGCTGGTGTAAAAGTTGGCAAGACACCAAGTGAGAGCGCGCAATTAATGCGCGCAATATTGGGGCGCTAGTTCTTATGTTTCAACGTGTCCTATGGGTCTCGTTGTCACAAGTTCTTCGCAGCATCGCACTAGTACTCCTGCCAATTGCGTTTTTATCTCTCATAGCCTGGGCAACAGCTGGAAGTATTACTGGAAATACATCTGATCCAATACGTGCAGCGCTATGGGTGTGGCTAGGAATTCATAGAATTCCATTTTCGTTGAGTCTTCCACCCGCAGCCGTTGAAGGTTATCTTTCATATCTACCTGTTGGCGGTTTACTCTTTCCCTTTTTTGCTATTAGAAGTTCATTTGCACGAATTGTAGATCGATTAGAAAGAGATACTCACTTAATAAATATTGCCAGAGTGCACTTCTCATTAATTTATTGTTTACTCGCTGAACTTTTAATATTTATTTCAAAAACTGATGCAATACGACCAGTTTGGTACATTGCTATCGCCATTTTAATTCCAGCTGTTTACCTCACCACATTAACTGTTGGCAAGAATGTCACAATCACACAACCTGTAAATTTTGGCACGCGCATCGTTGCACTGTTACTAGCGATAAGTGCACTTTTTCTTGCATTTTCTTTATTCATTCACATCTCAACTGTTCAAGATCTAATAACAGTTTTACAGCCTGGAATCTTCGGTGGGTTACTACTGTTGCTCATCAACATTGTTTATCTACCAAATGCTGCCGTTTCGGCGATGGCATATTTAAGTGGTACCGGTTTTGGGGTAGGGGCCAACACAATGGTTTCTCCACTAGAACATACAGTGGCTCAAATTCCTGCCTTACCTATTCTTGGAGCACTACCAGGAATGGAACACCCACAATTCTTGTTTTCAATATTTTTCTTTGTGATGGCTGGCGCATTGTTAGCAAGTTGGACTATTTCTTTGAGCACCCGGGTTTTGTTGCAAAGTTATTTTGTAAGTATTGCTAGCATTTTTCTTCTTACCTATTTTTCTAGTGGTTCTTTACTCACCCAAGAAATGTCTACGGTCGGTCCTTCATTATGGAAATTTCCATTAAGCGTTGCAATTGAAATGGGAGTTGGAATCTTGTTGGCAATTCTCATTCCTCGAATATCAATGCCAAGTCGGAAAGCAAAATTCAATGAGTAGATGCATTTTTATTCTGGCTTCTGGCACTGGATCTCTGGCCGAAGCAATCATTTCGGCAAGTCAAAAGGGAGATCTTTCAGCGCAAGTAATAGCGGTGTTAACAGATCAACCAGAAGCAGGCATTGTTTCAAAATGCGCAACGTTAGATATTCCAATAATTTCACATCCCATGCATGATGACCGTGCAGAATGGAATGAAGAGCTATTCCAAATAACCGAATCTTTAAATCCAACTCTGGTCGTCAGTGCTGGATTCATGCGAATTCTTGACGCGAATTACGTCACCACATTTAAGGTCATCAATAGTCATCCATCGCTATTGCCCATGTTCCCGGGTGCGCACGCTGTGCGAGATGCATTGATTTCGAAGGTTACTCAGACTGGAACGACTATTCATTGGGTCGATGCTGGAGTAGATACTGGAGAAATAATCGTCGCGCGTGAGGTTCCTATTTTAGAAGATGACACAGAAGAAGTTTTGCATGAGCGTATTAAGATTGTAGAAAGAGGTCTCATAGTCGCGACCATTTCCGAATTGCTAGATACGTTGGAGTTTTCTCATGAGTGATCGCAAGAAAATACGCAGGGCACTCATCAGCGTCTATGACAAAAATCGCTTAGAAGAAATTGGACGGGCTCTTAGCTCCGCTGGTGTTCAAATTTTATCGACGGGATCAACTGCTCACACTCTTGCCGCTGCTGGAATAGACGTTACTGAAGTGAGCGCCGTAACTGGTTTTCCAGAAATTATGGGAGGAAGAGTGAAGACGTTACACCCAACAATTCACTCTGGAATTCTTGCTGATCAAGAAAATGCTGAGCATATGTCTGCAATTAAAAACTTGGGAATCGAACCATTTGATCTGATAGTGATCAACCTGTATCCATTCGCCGAAACAATTGCATCGGGTGCAACGTTCGCCGAATGTATTGAACAAATTGATATTGGCGGTCCATCAATGCTCAGAGGCGCTGCAAAGAATCATGGTTCGGTAGCAGTTATCTCAAATCCTTCGCAATACGATCAATTATTAAAATCATTATCTGCCGGGGGTTTTACTGCAGATGAACGTCAAAGATTAGCGCTAGAAGTCTTTAGAACAACTGCTGAATATGATTTAACGATTGCTAATTGGTTGGGAAAGAATACAAGTGCGGCATTGCCAGAGTGGTTTGGAAGTATTTATGTTCAAGAAAATACTCTGCGATATGGTGAAAATCCACATCAGTCTGCTGCAATTTATCGGGGTGATTCACAAGGAATTGTTCAATCTAAACAATTACATGGCAAGGAAATGTCATTTAATAATTACACCGATGCCGATGCGGCATGGCGTGCAGCTTTTGATCACACACAACCATGTGTTGCAATAATCAAGCATGCTAATCCGTGTGGAATCGCAATTGGGAAAGACATCACTTCTGCTTATTTGAAAGCTCACGGGTGTGATCCGGTGTCAGCATTTGGTGGGGTAGTAGCTTCCAATACAATTGTGACAACTGAGATGGCGAGGGCACTTTCAGAGATCTTTACTGAAGTGCTTATTGCACCTGGTTTCGAAAGCGGAGCACTTGAAATACTCACTCAAAAGCCTTCAATTCGTATCCTGCAATGTAGTGCTACACATTTAGCATCCATCGAGATGCGCCCAGTAAGTGGTGGAATTTTGCTTCAGGAATTAGACACAATCAATGCTGCAGGAGACGACTCTTCGTCATGGAAATTAGTTGCTGGACCACAAGTTTCATCAGAGACTTTAATGGATCTTGAATTTGCTTGGCGTGCTGTTCGAGCAGTTAAAAGTAATGCAATTCTGTTAGCTAAAAATGGCGCAAGTGTTGGCGTTGGTATGGGCCAAGTAAATCGAGTAGATAGTGCCGAACTCGCCGTAAAGCGCGCAGGCAATCGAGCTGCCGGAAGTGTTGCTTCAAGTGATGCGTTCTTCCCATTTGCTGATGGATTACAAATACTGATTGCAGCAGGCATCTCTGCAGTTGTTTCACCTGGTGGAAGCGTGCGAGACGAAGAAGTTATCGCTGCCGCAGAACAGGCTGGAATCAGCTTGTATTTCACCGGAACACGTCATTTCTCACACGCTTAAATGCCCATAAGATAAAGGCATGAGCGCAACTATTCTCGATGGCAAGGCGTTAGCTGCATCAATTAAGAAAGATTTAGCACTACGCGTAGTTGAATTAAAGAAAAAAGGAGTAACTCCAGGGCTCGGAACAGTTTTAGTTGGCAATGATCCTGGTTCACATTCATACGTTGGCGGCAAACATCGTGATTGCCAAGAAATTGGTGTTACTTCGATTCGTGTAGATCTTCCAGATACAGCTTCTCAAGCCGATGTATTGGCTGCAATTAAAGATCTAAATAACGCCAAAGAGTGCACTGGCTATATCGTGCAATTACCGATGCCAAAAGGAATTGATCCACAAATAATTCTTGAGGCAATCGATCCAGCCAAGGATGCTGATGGGTTGCACCCAATGAATTTGGGACGATTAGTTGCCGGATATGATGCGCCACTTCCTTGCACACCTAGCGGAATTGTTGCCTTATTGCGTCATTACAACGTTGAACTAAACGGTGCAGAGGTTACAGTTATTGGTCGCGGACTTACGGTTGGTCGCCCACTTGGTTTACTCCTTACCCGTAGACAAGAAAATGCAACAGTTACCTTGACGCATACCGGTACCAAAGATTTAGCACTGCACACCCGAAATGCAGACATCGTTGTTGCAGCTATTGGTCAGGCGCATTTTCTTAATGCATCGATGATTAAATCTGGCGCCGCAATTATTGACGTAGGCATTTCGCGCATTGATGCCGGATTACTTGGGGATGTTCACCCTGATGTCATGGAAAAAGCAGGATTCGTTGCACCAATGCCAGGTGGAGTTGGACCAATGACTAGAGCAATGCTCGTAACGAATGTTGTAAACGCGTGCTCTTAGATTCAAAGATTATAAAAATAGCCAGCTACGCATTGGTTGTTGTGGGCATTGTTTTGGGTGCCTTGAGTTTTGTGCGATCGGGGTCGCTATTGATCGCCCTTGGAACGTTAGGTATTGCCTTTCCTTCCCGGCACCTTCGCACAATCGAGTTCTATTTCCCCGTGGCCATTGCAGTAGGGCTATTTGTGCTGGCAATTTTCCTGCCACACGGGTTGTAGAATTATCTTGATATCAAGGCACTTTTAGATCCGAATATTGAGAGAAGGATGCAATCCATGGCAGGCAAAGTAACCGTCGTCGGTGCAGGTTTTTATGGTTCAACAACTGCAATGCGATTAGCTGAGTACAACATCTTTGACACAGTCGTGCTCACTGACATTCTTGAAGGAAAGCCAGAAGGTTTGGCACTTGATATGAATCAATCTCGCTCCATTGAGGGATTCGAAACAAAGATTATTGGTGCAACTACCACTGCTGATGGCGCTGGGTATGAAGCAACTGCCAATTCTGATGTAGTTGTTATTACTGCCGGACTTCCGCGCAAACCAGGAATGAGCAGAATGGATCTCATCGGAGTAAACGCAGGAATTGTGCGTGGAGTTGCTGAAAATATTGCTAAGCACTCACCTAATGCAGTAATCATTGTGGTTTCAAACCCACTCGATGAAATGACAGCGCTAACACAGATCGCAACTTCTTTTCCATATAACCGTGTGATGGGTCAAGCTGGGATGTTAGACACTGCCCGCTTCACAGATTTTGTTGCTGAAAAACTAAACGTTCCAGTCTCATCTGTGAGCACACTTACTCTAGGTTCACACGGAGAAACTATGGTCCCCGTCCCGAGTCGTTGCACCGTTGGTGGAGTAGCGCTAAGTGAGAAATTATCTCAAGTAGAAATTGATGAATTAGTCGATCGCACCAGAAATGGCGGTGCAGAAGTTGTTGCACTCTTAAAAACTGGCTCTGCATATTACGCACCGTCAGCGGCTGCAGCTCGTATGGCAAAAGCTGTCATTGAAGATTCGGGTGCAACAATGCCAGTGTGCGCATGGGTTGATGGAGAGTACGGAATCTCAGGCGTTTACCTTGGTGTGGAAGCACAGATTGGCCGCCAAGGAATTAAGAAAGTTGTAGAAACAAAACTTACAGATAGTGAATTAGCAGCACTCAAAGTTGCGGCAGAAGCAGTTCGGGCAAAACAAGCAGACGTACAGACACTTTAAGGGGAGCGAAAGAGTATGGCCAAGATCAAAGTTGAAGGAACTGTCGTCGAGTTAGATGGCGATGAAATGACTCGCATCATTTGGCAGTTCATTAAAGATTCATTGATCCTTCCTTATTTGGATGTGAATCTTGAATATTACGATCTTGGTATGGAAAACCGTGACGCAACCGATGATCAAGTAACTATTGACTCAGCCCACGCAATCCAAAAGCATGGAGTTGGCATTAAGTGCGCAACGATCACTCCAGATGAAGCTCGTGTAGAAGAATTTGGCCTTAAGAAGATGTGGAAATCTCCAAACGGAAGTATCCGCAACATCTTGGGGGGCGTAATTTTCCGTGAACCAATCATTATCAGCAATGTTCCGCGCTTAGTTCCACACTGGACTAAACCAATCGTTATCGGCCGTCATGCATTTGGCGATCAATACAAAGCCACTGATTTCAAGGTTCCTGGTCCAGGAAAACTAACCCTTTCTTTTGTTCCAGAAGATGGTTCAGCACCTATGGAGTTTAATGTTTTTGATTTCCCAGCAGCAGGAGTAGCAATGGGAATGTACAACCTTGATGATTCAATTCGAGATTTTGCTCGAGCATCCTTAAATTATGGATTAAATAGAAAATATCCAGTTTATCTCTCAACTAAGAACACAATCCTTAAAGCATACGATGGACGCTTTAAGGATATTTTTGAAGAGATTTACCAAGCAGAATTTAAGTCGGCCTTCGATACTGCAGGAATTTGGTATGAACACCGCTTAATTGATGACATGGTCGCAATGTCACTTCGTATGGAAGGCGGATATGTCTGGGCTTGTAAGAATTATGACGGAGATGTTCAGTCAGACACTGTTGCACAAGGTTATGGTTCGCTCGGCTTAATGACATCAGTACTAATGACACCAGATGGAAAAATTGTTGAATCAGAAGCGGCACACGGAACTGTGACGCGTCACTATCGCGATCATCAAGCCGGTAAAGCAACGTCGACTAATCCAATTGCATCAATATTTGCATGGACACGTGGTCTTGCACACCGTGCAAAATTAGATGGCAACAAAGAATTAGCCCAATTCTGTGAAACTCTGGAACGTGTTTGCATTCAGACAGTTGAACAAGGAAAGATGACAAAGGACCTGTCTTTGTTAATTTCGAAAGATGCTCCATGGCAAACAACGCAGGAGTTCCTCAATTCAATTGATGAAAACCTCAAGAAGGCAATGGCTTAATCTTTATGAATTCTGAGCGCGGTGCTTTAGCGCTTGTTGGCTCAGGTGAGTACATGGTCCACATGCAAGAGATTGAATTTAATCTGCTGTACCGAGGTATTTCCAAGGGAAAATCAAAAACATTTATACAAATCCCTACGGGTGCTGGCCAAGAAAGTGCTGATCGAATAGATTTTTGGAAAGAACGTGGAGCAGCGCAAGCCAAAAGATTAGATGTAGAGTGTCGGTTCCTTCCGATTTTAACAAGAGAAGATGCACTCAATCCGCAATATATTGAAGATGTAACAAATGCTGGTTTAATTTATTTTTCAGGTGGCGATCCTGGTTACATCACCGAAGTTTTTCATCAGACTCCGCTTTGGGAAAAAATTAAGAGCGAATTTAATTCGGGAACATCTCTTGCAGGGTGTTCAGCTGGGGCAATGGCATTTGGGTCAAAAATTGTCGGCTTAAGAAAATCATATATTCAAAGTGGACTGGGATTAATTCCTAATATTGAAGTAATTCCGCATTACGACAAATTCCTAGGATGGGTGCCGGATCGAATTGCATCCATTGCTCTTCGAAGCGATCTAGGATCATATTTACTTGGTATTGATGAAGACACAGCACTTGTACTCACTGATAAATGGCAAGTGCAAGGCCGTGCAAAGGTTCATGTCCTTAAAGGATTAGAAAATTCACCGCAAACATTTACAAGCGGACAGGAAATTGAATTACTTCAATCTTTCGCCTGATTGTTCATCACTAAGAAATTCTGCAACAAATTCATTTGCTGGCTTGTCGTACAAATTACGTGGAGTATCGACTTGTTGGAGTACTCCTTCTTTAAGCACGGCAACACGATCACCCATTGTCATAGCTTCGGTCTGATCGTGGGTTACATAAATTGTTGTTATTCCAAGGCGACGCTGTAGCTCTGCAATTTGTGTACGAGTTGCAACTCTTAATTTCGCATCAAGATTTGAGAGCGGTTCGTCCATAAGAAAAACCTGAGGCTCACGAACTATGGCGCGTCCCATAGCAACTCGTTGACGTTGTCCACCTGAAAGCGCTTTAGGTTTTCGATCCAAGAATTCTTCGAGGTCTAATAACTTTGCGGCATCTAGAACTCTGCGATCGCGCTCTTCTTTTGGTGTTCCTGAAATCTTCAGAGCGAATCCCATATTTTCTGCAACGCTCATGTGCGGATACAGTGCATATGATTGAAAAACCATTGCAATGTCACGATCTTTTGGCGCATCGTGTGTAACATCTTTTCCACCAATTAAAATACGGCCGCTATCAACTTCTTCTAGTCCTGCAAGCATCCGAAGTAATGTTGATTTTCCGCATCCTGAAGGTCCGACGAGAACTAAGAATTCTCCATCTTTTACTTCTAGATTCAAGTTATTTATTGCCGGAGTTGTTGATCCCGGATAAGTACGTGAAACATTTTCAAATACAACTGTAGCCATGAGAACTTTCTCCTTCTCCGGGCAGGTACGTGCCCGACGTTCCGATGATGAAGGTGATGAGCCCGGTTGGACCCAACGTAAGTAAGTTTAACGGGTGTGAACAAAGGCGACTCCTGTAGAGTTATAACCCTTATGGAGCCTCACTCGTTCGGCGGATTAATAGGCGCTTTAGCAACTGTTGCTGGTCTTATTCTCTTAGGTGCGCTCTTTGTTGCAGCCGAAATTGCACTGATCTCACTTCGCGAAAGCCAAATCCGCCAATTAGCAACTAAAGGCAAACGCGGTAAACGCGTAGCTTTACTGGCAGAAAACCCCAATCGATTTCTTGCTGCTGCTCAAGTAGGTGTAACAGTTTGTGGATTTTTATCTGCCGCACTTGGTGCTGACAAGCTCGGCGACTACGTAATACCTTGGTTAGAAAGTATAGGAATCAGCGATGCTTGGAGCTCGGTATCTTCGCTAATTGGCGTGACGCTAGTAATTGCTTATTTCTCATTGGTTTTTGGTGAATTAGTTCCAAAACGTTTGGCGTTATTTCGCACTGAACAAATATCACTTGCCTCTGCTCCTATTATTGATTCCATCGCCACACTTTTTCGACCAATTATTTGGTTGCTTTCTCACTCTACCAACCTAGTTGTTCGCATTTTTGGAGTTGATCCGAAAGAGCAACGAAGCGCTATGTCTGAAGAAGAGCTACTTGATTTGGTGGCTGGACATGCTGCATTAACGGATGAAGAACGAGATATTGTTGAAGAAGTTTTTAATGCTTCAGAGCGACAAATTCACGAATTGATGGTGCCTCGCACTGAAGTTGATTTCATGGACGCTTCACTTACGATTTCAAAAGCAATTGCGTTAGCAGTTGATAAAGCTCACTCTCGTTATCCTGTTGTTCGGGGATCTACAGATGAAGTAATCGGATTTATTCACGTACGTGACTTACTAGATACATCCTTGGTTTCAACTGGTGGGAAAGTTCAAGAACTTGTACGCAACATCATGTTCTTGCCAGGTACAAAGGGTGTACTTCCTGCACTCACTGAAATGCGCAACCAAAGACAACACCTCGCAATTGTTTTAGATGAATATGGTGGAACTGACGGCATTATTACAATGGAAGATCTTGTTGAGTGTCTGATCGGTGACATTCGAGATGAGTACGACTCTGATGACGTGGAAGTTCAGATTGAATCTCGCACTGGAGATTTTGAAGTGGATGGCTTGATTTCAATCGAAGACTTATGCGAACAAACTGGTCTTGAAATTCCTGAAGGACCATATGAAACCGCAAGTGGATTTGTGATGCACGTTTTGGGTCGAATTCCGACACTTAACGATGTTGTAAGCATTAATGGATTAAGAATTACAGTTTTGACTCTAGAAGGTAAGCGAGCAGGTCAGTTATTGATCTCTCGAAACGCCTAGTTCGTGCGAGAATTAAGACTATGAGCGCAAAGCGAGTTCTTTCCGGCATACAGCCAACAAGTGACTCCTTTCATCTGGGTAATTATCTTGGTGCTGTAAAGCAATGGGTTGAATTACAAGATGGTCATGATGCTTTTTATTGCATTGTTGATTTGCATGCACTGACTGTTGAAACAGAACCTGCATTAATGCGTAAGCGAACCTTGGTGTCAGCGGCCCAATTATTGGCACTTGGAATTTCACCAGAAAAGTCCACTCTCTTTGTACAGTCACAAGTTCCAGAGCACAACCAGTTAGCGTGGATTATGGAGTGCATAACTGGATTCGGAGAAGCAAGTCGGATGACTCAATTTAAGGATAGAACAGCAAAAGGTGGTTCTGATTCAACAAAAGTTGGCGTATTTACTTATCCGATGCTGATGGCTGCTGATATTTTGCTCTACCAAGCAGATCTCGTACCAGTGGGTGAAGATCAACGTCAACACATCGAACTGACGCGAGATTTAGCAGAACGTTTCAACTCACGTTACGGAGCTACATTCAATATTCCAGCAGGATTTATTCTTAAGCAAGGCGCAAAGATATACGATTTACAAAACCCAACTGCAAAAATGAGTAAGTCTGCTGATTCTGTTGCAGGACTCATAGAGATACTTGATTCACCGGATATAAATACAAAAAAAATAAAGTCAGCAGTTACAGATGCTGGGCGCGAAATAACTTTTGATGAAAAAGAAAAACCTGGCGTAAGTAATTTGCTCACTATTCACAGCGCTTTATCAGGTCAAAAAATTTCTGAACTTGAAAACCATTTTGCAGGTAAGGGCTATGGAGATCTCAAGGGCGAAGTAGCCGACGTTGTGGTGGAATATCTCAAACCAATTCGGGAAAAAACTTTGGAACTACTCTCAGATGAGTCGCATCTCTTGGCACTGCTCGCTGAAGGTGCAGCAAAGGCTCATGAAGTGGCATCCACAACCCTCTCCAAGACGTACTCCAACTTAGGATTAGTACGCTAAGTAAATTTAGAGTTTCAACTTGAGGTTGAGAGTTTCTAACTATTTGCTAGTAATTAACTATTGCTCATGCGTAAAAGTTGTATAACCCCTATAGGGTGAGCCCACAAATTAATTCCTTAATCAAGGCCGTATTCGAAGCGGTCTTCGATGGAATTCTTAGGAGGAACACAGTAATGAATTCATTAGTAAAAGGATCCATCAAGGCTGTAGCTGTAGTAGCTGCACTAACACTGTTAGCCGGCTGCTCATCTTCATCTGATAGCGCAGCAGCAGTAAAGGCTTGTCTTGCACTAGATACTGGTGGTGTTGATGACAAGTCATTCAACGCTTCAGCATGGGCTGGAGCACAAGCTGCACAAGATGCTGGCGCAGAAGTTAAGTACCTTGCAGCCACTTCAGATGCAGATTACGCACCAAATATTAAGAAGCTAGTTGACGAAGGTTGCAACATTGTTATTGGTGTTGGTTTCTTAATCAACGGTGCAATTGTTGAAGCTGCAAAAGCTAATCCAGACACAAAATTTGCAATCGTTGACCAAGATGGAAAAGATCACGGACCAGCTGGAGATCAATACCCAGGTGCTGTAATCGATAACCTCAAGGGAATTGAATTCGCAACTAACCAGTCCGCTTTCCAAGCTGGCTACTTAGCTGCTGGCTATTCAAAGACTGGCAAGGTTGCAACATACGGTGGTCTCAACATTCCACCAGTTAGTATCTTCATGGACGGTTTTGCCCGTGGCGTTGCTCACTACAACACAACAAAGGGTAAGAAAGTTACAGTTCTTGGTTGGGATACCGCAAAGAAAGATGGAACATTTGTTGGTGGTTTCTCTGATCAAGCAAAAGCACTTCAGATCTCAAAGAATTTTGAGCAACAAGGTGCAGATGTAATTTTCCCAGTTGCTGGTGGTCTTGGCGCTGCAACTGCTAACCAATCAATGACTGGCAAGAAGTCTGTAACTATTTGGGTTGACTCAGATGGTTTTGAACAAGCACCTCAATTTGCATCCGTACTTTTGACTTCAGTAGTTAAGGGCGTCGGAGCATCAGTAACAGCTGTAATTCAGGATGTTATCGATGGCAATTTCAGTGCAACTAACTACCTAGGTACGTTAGAAAATAGCGGAACATTCTTGGCTCCGTACCACGACTTGGAAGCAACTGTTGATGCCACTTTGGCAGAAGAAGTTGTACAACTTGGTGCAGACATTACCTCTGGCATGGTCACTGTTTCCTAATCGAATCAGTGGTTGAAAAGAAGTAATAAAGAAGTAAGAATTAAGCCGGGCAGGTTTATAACCTGCCCGGCTTAATTTCATATAAGTTAGGTATAAACGAAGTAGAAGAAAGGCACCAGTGTCAGTCGAATTACGTGGCATCACCAAGAAATTTGGTGCACTCGTTGCCAATGACGACATTGACCTACGCGTCGAATCTGGTGAAATCCATGCGATTCTCGGCGAAAATGGTGCCGGTAAATCAACATTAATGAATATTGTCTATGGACTTTTATCGCCAGATAGTGGTCAAATATTGGTTGACGAAAAACCAGTAAAAATTTCTGAACCAAGTGACGCACTCGCAGCAGGTATTGGAATGGTCCATCAACACTTCATGCTTATTCCAGTATTTACTGTTGCCGAAAACATAGTTCTTGGCCATGAAAAAGTAAAAGGTTTTGGTCTCCTCAATCTTGATCAAGCGCGATCTGAAATTGCTCGCATTTCCAAGGAATTTAACTTTGATGTTGATCCTGATGCAATTGTTGAAAATTTACCCGTAGGCATTCAACAACGCGTTGAAGTTATTAGGGCATTGATCTATAACGCAAAGGTTTTGATCTTAGATGAACCTACTGCTGTGCTTACTCCGCAAGAGACAGATGAATTACTGCAAGTTATGAAAAACCTGAAAAAAAATGGAACTTCAATAATATTTATTACTCACAAACTACGTGAGGTACAAGAAGCCGCAGATCGAATTACAATTATTCGGCGTGGAAAAGTTGTTGGCACTGCACTGCCCACCGCCACACAAGAAGAATTGGCTTCTCAAATGGTGGGTCGTCCCGTTGATTTAACCATGTCCAAGAAAGCCGCCGTTATTGGCTCCACGTTACTGTCGATTTCAAATCTCAAGGTAATTGATAACACTGGTCGAGATTTATTACATGATGTTTCATTTGATGTTCATGCCGGAGAAATTGTTGCCGTTGCTGGCGTCCAAGGTAATGGCCAAACCGAATTAGCCCGAGCAATTCTGAATTTGGAAGAACATGTGAGTGGCAATATTTTGATCGATGGCGTGGACATCGTAGGTAGAAGTGTTAAGAACTCACTTCATTCCGGGATTGCATTCATTCCAGAATCTAGAGAACTAGATGGTTTGATCGGATCATTTTCTATTGCGGAAAATTTGATTTTAGATACGTACGATTTACCACCTAATGCAAAGAAACTCTTAATGAGCCCAAGCACGATTTCCTCCGAGGCTACAAAACGTATCAACGAATTCGATATCAGGAGCCAAGGAGCAAATGAATTAGTCTCATCACTTTCTGGTGGCAACAAACAGAAAGTGGTGTTGGCTCGCGAGCTTTCTCGTCCAGTAAAAGTTGTAGTTGCTTCTCAGCCCACTCGTGGATTAGATGTAGGTTCAATTGAATTCGTCCACGAAAAGATTGTGCAAGAACGAGATGCAGGCAGGGCTGTGCTGCTCTTTAGTACCGAGCTGGATGAAGTTTTTGCATTAGCGGATCGAATTGCTGTTATGTATCGAGGAACAATCATAGATATTGTTCCGGCTTCCATTTCACGCAGCGATCTTGGATTGCTCATGGCTGGAATTAAACCGAAGGTTCAATTATGAGCAAAATAAAAAATGGATTTACTGAAAGTTTGCGAGCGGTCACCCTTCCTTTTCTTGCTTTCTTTTTGGCAATCCTTTCCGGTGGTCTTCTGATTGCTTTTTCAGATCCGAAAATTTATTCACTGTGGAAATCACCTCTTGAATTTCTGGGTACTGGCTTTGCTTCAGCAGGTCATGCATATGTAGCCCTGATTCAAGGATCAATTTTTGACCAAAACTTAACTTCTAAAAATT
Source organism: Actinomycetota bacterium (assembly GCA_009699825.1). GTDB lineage: Bacteria > Actinomycetota > Actinomycetes > Nanopelagicales > Nanopelagicaceae > Planktophila. The sequence continues at coordinate 7,835 of WLNM01000005.1, read as the reverse complement.
TCTTCTTAGGTTTTTATCCTTTATCTGAAACTTTTGTTATAGCAGCTCCACTGATTTTGACTGGGCTATCAGTAACACTTGCTTTTAGAGCCGGACTATTTAATATTGGCGCACAGGGTCAATTCATTTTCGGTGCAATTGGAGCGTCTTACATTGGCTTCCATTTCAATTTACCACCAGTAATTCATGCAATTGCAGCGATATTTGGAGCAATGCTTTGTGCTGGATTATGGGGTGGACTCGTTGGATTTTTGAAAGCACGTACTGGTGCGCATGAAGTTATCGTGACAATTATGCTTAATTACATCTCAATCTATTTTCTGTTGTGGTTACTGAGCACCCAAACATTTTTGCGAAAAGGTCGTCAAGATCCAATTGCTCCTCCGGTACTTGAAAACGCACAACTACCAAAATTATTTGGTGTGGATTACCGTGTTAATTTAGGCATTTTTATTGCTCTTGGTGTGTCATATCTAATTCATATTTTGCTTTCACGAACAACACTTGGTTTCCAGTTCAGATCAGTTGGTGCAAACTCACTAGCAGCAAAAACAGCCGGAATGTCAGTTCCATTTGTAATGACTTCTGTCATGGTTATTTGCGGTGCTCTCGCTGGCCTAGGTGGTGCAGTACAAGTATTGGGAACCGAGTACGCATTAACAGCCGGCGTAGCAGGATCTTTTGGTTTTGATGCAATCACTGTTGCGTTATTAGGGCGCGCAAAACCACTCGGAACGGTTCTAGCAGCTTTGTTATTCGGTGCTTTAAAAGCTGGAGGTTTAACGATGCAGGCAAATACCACAACTCCTATAGACATTGTTTTGGTGATTCAGGCTTTAATCGTTCTTTTCATCGCAGCTCCGACGATGGTACGAGCAATATTTAGATTGAAAAACGTTAAATCTGGAACCGAAATGGCAGCGAAGGGATGGAACGGATGAGTTCACTTACTCAATTAACGCCCATTCAGAAGCGTCGCCAACGTGGAGCATTTATTCTCCTTATTTTGTCTATCGGTTCGTTAATTGGTTTCGGAATACTTCAAAAGAAGAGCGCACCAGTTACCTACAGATTTGTTTTGGAAGATGAGTGGATTGCAATCAATGAATGGACTTTAGATTCGCGAACAGGTTCTTATGGCTTTAGCATCGCAGCGATTCTATTTTCATTGTGGGCAATTATTCAGTTCCGCAGGAATAAGAAGATTCAACTACAAAGTGCCCTTGGTGGGTTTTCAATATTGATGGCCTTTTTATGTTGGGCCGCAAGTGGAAAAATGATTCCATTCACCGGATTGCTTCAAGGAGCCTTATTACTCTCTGTCCCGCTTATTTTCGGTGCTATGGCAGGAGTGCTCTGCGAACGTTCTGGTGTAATCAATATTGCTATTGAAGGTCAATTACTCGCAGGAGCATTCGCAGCGGGCGTTGTCGCTAGTTTGACTCAAAATACAACATGGGGATTACTAGTTGCACCTCTAGCTGGTGCATTAATTTCATTACTCCTAGCTGTTTTCGCAATTAAGTTTTCCATTGATCAGGTAATTCTTGGTTTTGTTATAAATGTGTTAGTTATTGGTATTACTAATTTTCTTTACAAGAAGCTGTTGATTCCTTACCAAAATACTTGGAATTCTGGCCCGATTCTCTCCCCAATAGAAATCCCAATTTTGAGTAAAATTCCATTGATTGGTCCAATTTTGTTTAATCAGACAATAATTGTTTATCTGATGTACGTAATCGTTGCTGTCATACACCTTTCACTCTTTAAAACTCGTTGGGGACTTCGTACTCGTGCAGTCGGTGAGCATCCAACTGCTGCCGACTCTGTTGGAATTAAAGTAAACAGGCTCCGATTTAGAAACGTAATTTTTGCAGGCTTGGTTGCTGGTCTCGGTGGTGCATATTTCACAGTAGGCGCTGTAGGAGCATTCGGTAAAGAGATGACTGCAGGAAAAGGATTCATTGCTTTGGCTGCCTTAATTTTTGGACGCTGGAGCCCACTCGGTGCAGTTATGGCAGCGTTACTATTTGGATTTGCAGATAATTTACAAGGCGTTCTTTCAATTACTGGTACGCCGATTCCAAGTGAATTCATGTTGATGGCCCCATATATTGTGACTGTCATTGCAGTAACCGGATTTATAGGCCGGGTACGAGCTCCAGCGGCAGATGGCATTCCTTATAATCGAGGTGGATCCGATTGATGGAAATTAATTGGCAAGAGCTTCATGACGAAGCAATACGAGTAATGAAACTTTCATACTCCCCATATTCAAAATTTGCAGTTGGTGTTGCCGGATTGGTCAGCGATGGCCGCCTAATTAGCGGTTGCAACGTGGAAAATGCTAGTTACGGATTAACCCTCTGTGCAGAGTGCAGCATGATTTCAAACTTGGCCATGACTGGCGGAGGACGAATAGTCGCAGCACTCTGCGTTGATGAAAATGGAAATTATCTTTCACCGTGCGGACGTTGCAGACAACTACTCTTTGAACATGGCGGTCCAACTATGCAATTGATGACACCTGATGGTCCACAGCCAATGTCACTCATGTTGCCATGGGGATTTGGTCCAGAAGATTTAAAAAAGTGACTGAACAATTTGCAGCTGTCGAAATAATTGCTGCTAAGCGGGATAAACATGAGTTAAGTGACCCACAAATTGATTGGGTAATTAGCGCATATACCCGCGGTGTTGTTGCAGATGAGCAAATGTCTGCTTTATTGATGGCAATTCTTTTAAATGGAATGAATTCACGAGAAATTTCTCGCTGGACAAATGCGATGATTAATAGTGGCGAAAGAATGAATTGGTCGAAGTTAGACAGACCAACAGTAGATAAACACTCCACAGGAGGAGTTGGTGACAAAATTACTCTGCCACTAGCGCCACTTGTCGCCGCATGTGGAGCAGCCGTTCCACAATTATCGGGCCGGGGACTTGGTCACACAGGTGGCACACTAGATAAACTCGAATCAATTCCTGGATGGCGGGCTTCATTATCAAATGAAGAGATGCTTAATGTTTTGCAAGAGTGCGCTGCAGTAATCTGTGCAGCTGGCGCCGGCTTAGCACCTGCTGATAAGAAACTTTATGCTTTACGTGATGTGACTGGAACAGTTGAAGCAATCCCTCTAATTGCGTCATCAATTATGAGCAAAAAGATTGCTGAGGGCACTAGTGCCTTGGTTCTAGATGTTAAAACCGGCGGTGGTGCTTTTATGAGCGATCCACTCCAAGCACGTAAATTGGCGCAAACGATGGTTGAACTTGGCAAGGATGCAGGGGTAAAGACACTTGCACTTGTTACAGCAATGGATATTCCACTTGGGCTTACTGCAGGTAACGCATTAGAAGTTCGTGAATCTCTCGAAGTTTTATCTGGGGGCGGTCCTGCAGATGTTGTCGAATTGACGGTGATATTCGCCCGCGAAATGTTGGAGTTAGTTGGTATTAATGGAAAAGATCCAGCCAAGGCACTTAAAGATGGTTCTGCCATGGATGTGTGGCGAAAAATGATTAAAGCCCAGGGTGGAAATCCCGATGCACCACTGCCTGTCGCAAAGGAAAATTTAACAATTTCTGCGGAGTTCAGCGGCACTTTACTTTCAATGGATGCAATGTCTGTTGGTGTTGCAGCATGGAGATTAGGTGCAGGTCGATCACATCAGGGCGAGAGTGTGCAGGCTGGTGCCGGTGTCGAAATACATAAAAAACCAGGTGAAAAAGTGGTTGCAGGAGAAGCGCTGTACACCTTGCACACGGATACGCCCGAACGATTTGCACGAGCCCAAGAAGTATTAGAAGGTAGTGTTGTAATCGGTAGTGCAGATGTGAAACGACTCCCACTCATTGTGGAACGAATTAGCTGAAATTGGTGAAATTGTGAGCATGCAAAGTATTCCAACCACCGAGCAAATTAGGCGCGTTCCAAAAGTTTTATTGCACGATCATTTAGATGGGGGACTACGCCCTCAAACTATTATTGATATTGCTAAAAAAATTGGATACACAGCCCTTCCAACTTCAAACGCAGAAGAGTTGGCGAAGTGGTTTCGAGAGTCTTGTGATTCAGGTTCACTGGTTCGATACTTGGAAACTTTTACTCACACGATTGCAGTCATGCAAACCCAGGAAAATATTATTCAAGTAGCTCGAGAGTGTGCACTTGATCTTGCTCGAGATGGTGTTGTCTACGCTGAAGTTCGCGGAGCACCAGAGTTATTTACCGAACAAGGACTTTCGCTTGATCAAGTTATTCAGGCCACTCTGGATGGTTACCGTGAAGGCGAAGATTTAGCACGCAAAGAAGGATTTTCAATTCAAGTTCGCTCCCTTTTGTGCGGCATGCGACAAAATAATCGATCACAAGAAGTCGCCGAACTCGCAGTGAAATACCGAGATAAAGGTGTTGTGGGTTTTGATATTGCTGGACCTGAAGATGGCTTTCCACCATCTAATCAACAATCAACTTTTGAATATTTGCGTCGCGAAGATGCTCACTTCACAATTCATGCTGGCGAAGCTTATGGCCTACCTTCTATTTGGGAAGCTATTCAATTATGCGGAGCAGAACGTTTAGGTCACGGAGTGCGAATAATTGATGACATTGATGTCAGTGGCTCAGAGCCACGTTTGGGTCAATTAGCATCATATATTCGCGATCGCAGAATTCCCTTGGAGCTATGTCCAACTTCAAATTTACAAACCGGGGCCGCGAAAAATCTTGAACAACATCCGATAGGAATTTTGGCAAAATTGCGTTTTCGCGTAACCCTCAATACCGATAACCGACTCATGAGCCAGACATCAATGAGTAATGAAATGTCAGAAGTTGTTCGGGCGTTTAATTGGGATCTAGCTGATTTACAAAGAGTGACAATTAATGGGATGAAAAGCGCGTTTATTCCCTATCCGGAAAGACTTGAAATAATCGAAAAGATTATTAAGCCTGGTTATGCAGCGATTTCAGCAGAATAAAAACTTGTAACTTTTTAGTTAAATACCGATTGGATGCCAGACAGTCTTAGATTCCATAAACGCCAAAATTCGACCAGGTGTGGCAACTTCTTTAAAGGAGTGAATACGCTTTAGATTTTGCGCACCCGCGACTTTAATTTCTGTAATTAGCTTGGTATCTAATCCAGTTATATCTAACCCATCAATATCCATATGAGATGCAAACCAAGGTGCTAATTCTGTACTTTTTCCAGTCAGGATATTAATTACACCAGATGGAACATCGCTAGTGGCAATCACTTCTGCAAAACTCATTGCTGGTAGGGGAGCGCTCTCACTCGCAAGAGCAATGACTGTGTTTCCGCTTGCAATTATTGGTGCAACTCCTGCAACAAAGCCAAGCAATGGGGATTTCTTTGGTGCAATAAAGCCGACAACTCCCAAAGCCTCTGGAATGGTGAAGTTGTAGTACGGACCAGCAACAGGGTTTGTCGCACCATCTAGGGCGCTAATCTTGTCCGTCCATCCTGCATACCAAACAAGAAGATCAATGCTCGCTTCAACTTCATCGCTCGCTTTTTTAGGAGTCACTCCCGTTAGTTCGCAAATCTCAGCAATAAATTGATCACGGCGACCTTCGAGCATTTCGGCAATTCGATAAAGAATTTGACCACGGTTGTATGCAGTTGCTTGCGACCAACCGGTCTGCGCAGCACGCGCTGCAACAACAGCATCCTTAAGATCTTTGCGTGATGCCATACAAGGATTTGCGATGAAAATTCCTTTGGAGTTTTTTACCTCATAGGTGCGACCTGATTCAGTGCGTGGAAAAGCGCCACCGATAAATAACTTATAAGTCTTTTTTACATCAATGCGCTTACTCATGTGTTACTCCCTTGAGATAAGCGGTTAGACCATGACGACCGCCCTCGCGGCCCCATCCTGACTCTTTATATCCACCAAAAGGACTTGTTGGATCAAACTTGTTAAATGTATTTGCCCAAATAACTCCGGCCTTTAGTTTCTGAGAAGCCCAGAGAATCTTCGAACCTTTCTCGCTCCAAACTCCTGCAGATAGACCAAATGGAGTGTTATTAGCTTTATCAATTCCTTCTTGAGGTGTGCGAAATGTAAGGACAGAGAGAACTGGACCGAATATCTCTTCACGAGCGATTCGATGCGATTGAGTAACACCAGTAAAAATCGTGGGCGCAAACCAGAAGCCCTTAGTCGGTAACGCGCACTCAGGGCTCCAACGCTCTGCGCCTTCGGTATCTCCTGCGAGAGTAAGCTCCTTAATTTTATCTAATTGTGCGCGTGAATTAATTGCGCCGAGATCCGTGTTTTTATCTAAAGGATCGCCCACACGGATTTTTTCCATCCGCTTTTGTAACTTCTTGATAAATTCATCGGAGATGCTTTCCTGAATAACAAGTCGTGAACCAGCGCAGCAGACGTGCCCTTGATTAAAGAAAATGCCATTAACAATTCCTTCAACACTTTCATCAATAGCTGCATCTTCGAAAACGACGTTTGCAGCTTTGCCACCAAGTTCGAGAGTTACGCTCTTCGAGGTACCAGCAACAGCCTGAGCAATTATTTTTCCAACTTCAGTAGACCCTGTGAAGGCAATTTTATTAATTCCTGGATGATTAACAATTAGTGCACCTGTTGAACCATCTCCTGTGACAATATTTACAACACCTGCTGGCAATCCAGCTTGTTCACATACTTCGGCAAAGAGAAGTGCAGTCAGTGGGGTAGTTTCCGCAGGTTTAAGTACAACGGTATTTCCAGTTGCAAGTGCAGGAGCAACTTTCCAAGCAAGCATGAGCAAAGGAAAATTCCACGGAATAATCTGACCTACAACTCCGTGCGCCTTTGCATTTGTACCTACCCCGGCATATTCGAGTTTGTCAGCCCAACCTGCGTGGTAAAAAAAGTGTGCAGCCGCTAGAGGTACGTCAACATCTCGAGATTCTCTAATTGGTTTTCCATTGTCTAAACTTTCTAGTACGGCAAATTCACGTGCGCGCTCTTGCAGAATTCTGGCAATTCGAAATAAGTATTTACCGCGTTCGCGTCCAGAGAGTTTCGACCAGTGCAGATCTAAGGCTTTCTTTGCTGCCTTAACTGCTGCATCAATCTCTTTTTTGCCACCCAGGGCGATTGAACTAAGGATTTCTTCCGTTGCAGGATTAATTGTTGGGAAGTGTTTTTCTCCTGCGACAAACTTGCCACCTATGTAATGACCATATTTGGGTTTAATAGAGACGCTGGCACGCGACTCTGGTGCCGGTGCGTATTCAAAACTCATGCGAAGTTCTCCATTAATCAATCGTTACGTACTGAGGGCTAGCGTAGTAGCCATCATCCATTTTCATGCGCTGCATCAATAAATCATTGAGAAGTGCACTGGCACCGATTCTAAAAAGTGAAGGCTTAAGCCATTCGGGACCAGCAGTTTCATTAACTAGTACGAGTTGTTTGATCGCATCCTTTGTATTACGAATGCCACCGGCAGGCTTTACTCCAATGCGGACTCCTGTCATCTCGTAGAAATCGCGAACAGCTTCGAGCATCACGAGAACGACGGGAGGAGTTGCAGCTGGAGAAACTTTGCCTGTTGATGTTTTGATGAAATGGGCTCCAGCAAGCATCGCTAAATATGAAGCTTTGCGAACGTTGTCATATGTGACAAGTTCACCTGTTTCAAAAATAACTTTGAGATGTGCTTTGTCTGCACAGATTTCCTTGATTAGAACGATTTCATTGAATACATCTATGTAACGACCTGATAAAAATGCTCCGCGGTCTATAACCATATCTATTTCCGAAGCACCAGCTGCAATTGCATCTTTTGTATCTTGAAT
>WLNM01000049.1 GCA_009699825.1 Actinomycetota bacterium | reverse complement strand
TGAATTTTTCAGGAGCAACCTGTACACCGATATCAATAACCTTAAAACCAGCTCCTTCGAGCATGATATTTACAAGGTTCTTGCCGATGTCGTGCACATCGCCTTTAACTGTTCCCATAAGGAATGTGCCAACTGTTTCTGCGCCAGTCTCTGCAAGCAGCGGACGTAAAACGTTTAGTGCACCGGACATTGCCTTGCCGGCAATAAGCATTTCTGGAACGAAGTAATCGCCACGTTCAAAACGTGCACCAACTTCTTCAAGAGATGGAATAAGTGCTTCGAACAAAATGGTATCTGGTCCCATTCCTTCGGCAAGTGCTTTATTTGTGAGTTCAAGTACTGCTGGAGCATTGCCAATCATCGTTTCATCAAAGAGAGCCTTGATGATCTCGTCATGTGTCATGCTGCGCCGACCTTTCCTATTTTTTGATTAGGCATCTGGGGTTTTTTCTTGCTACGTGCTTGTACTGCATCGATTTCAGAGATGATGAGATCTCCAATTCGAATAAGTTCTTTATTGGTTAAACGTGTTGAGGGACCTGAAATCGAAATGGCTCCGACAACTCGACCATCTAATTCACGAACGGGAGCTGCAACTGCAACCAAACCTTCTTCGAGCTCATCATGAATTATGGCAAATCCACAGCGACGTACTTCTTCAAGCTCTTCAAGTAAACGTGTGCGAGAAGTAATGGTTTTATCTGTTAAACGCTCTAGCCGTCCAGCAGAAATCGTGACTGCAGAATAAGCGAGCAAAACTTTGCCAAGAGCGGATGCGTGATACGGAACTTGCTTGCCAATCCAGTTCGTGGCACCTAATAGATATTGTCCATCAACTTGATCAAGCAGATTTATAAAACCATTTCCAGGAACTGCCAAATTTGCTGTCTCACCAGTTCGTTCAGAGAGTGTTTCAAGAACAGCACGCATGCGAGTGACAAGAACTGAATCTTGATTTTGCTCACGTGCAAAAGAAGTAAGCACATGCCCGGCTAAGAATGCGCCGTTGCGATCGCGTTGTACGAGTCCGGCGCGTTCAAGGGCTCCAAGAATTCGAGATGTTGTGCTCTTTGGAATGTCATGTGTTCGTGCAAGTGAACCAAGTAGTGGTGGAGTGTGTGATTGCAAGACATCAGCGAGCAGTGCAGTTGCGCGATCAATTGCTTGCGTTCCAGTTGTTAACTCGGACTTAGCCATTTGGCCCTCCCGAAACTGTTTCACTATATGGAACCCTTGTTCCATGTTCCTAGCGTATTCTCGTGGCGTGTACTCGGTCAAGAGCCACGCACAATAGAGTTGAATTACCCGGGAAAGCTTTAATGATCTGAAAGGTCACCAACGTGTTCCAGAACAAAATGCCGCGCTATGACATATTGAGTCAAGAATCTATGGCAACACTGCACGCAGGTTGGCGTCGCATTGTCTCTGAAATTGGAATCGAATTCGCATCTCCGTGGGCAGTAGATATGTTGCGTGAAGCGGGCCAAGAAGTCTCCGGTGAAAACGTTAAGTTCGATCCAGATTGGGTCATGAAGCAAGTTGCTAAAGCATCGCGTGAATTTGATCTGCGCGCTCGCAATCCAAAGAACAACGTTCATATCGGTGGGGACTCAATGGTTTTCGGTGCAGTCTATGGCCCACCATTCGTTCGCGAAGGCGATGTTCGCCGCGATGGTTCTTTTGCTGATTATGAAAACTTTTGTCGTCTATCTCAATCATTCGATGCACTCGATTCAGTTGGTGGAGTTGTAACAGAACCTAATGATTTATCTCTTGATTCACGCCACTTAGATATGGCTTTTGCTGCGGCAACTCTGACCGACAAATTCTTCATGGGTAACGTTGTAACGCATGAGAATGCAAAAGATGTTATTCGTATGGCAGAAATTATTCATGGCGGTCGCGCAGCAATTGAAGAAACTCCAGCACTTATTTCTCTAGTTAACTGCAACTCTCCATTGCGTTGGGACGATCGCATGTTGGATTCAATGCGCGAATACGCATTGGCCGGTCAGCCTGTTGTGACAACACCGTTCTTGCTGATGGGCGCAATGAGCCCAGTAACAATTCCTGCAACTCTTGCACAACAAATGGCAGAAGCACTTGTTGCTATCGCACTTGTACAACTTGTACGCCCAGGCGCCCCCGTTGTATTTGGTTCTTTCTTATCTAATATTGATATGCAATCAGGTTCACCACAATTTGGTACACCAGAGTCAGGTATTGGCCTTCTATGTACCGGCCAAATTGCACGCTCACTTAATCTTCCTTTCCGTGGCGGCGGTGGCTTGAACTCATCACAAACAGTTGATGCACAATCTGCTTATCAAACAATGATGACAATGATGCCAACATTCTTATCTGGCACTAACTGGGTGATGCACACAGCTGGTTGGCTCGAAGGTGGTTTGGTTTCTTCCTACGACAAGTTCGTAGTCGACGTTGAAATCTTGCAATCATTGATGGCCGAATTCACTCCACTTGAATTTAACGAAGATTCACTCGCATTTGATGCTCACCTAGAAGTTGGCCATGGCGGTCACTTCCTTGGTGCTGCGCACACAATGGAGCGCTTCCGTGATTGTTTCTATCGTCCATTCTTAACTAATAGCGATAACTACGAGCGCTGGATGCGACTTGGCGCAAAAGACACACGTATGCGCGCAGAAGAAATATGGAAGAAGAAGCTAGAAGATTATGAAAAGCCAGAGATTGATGCTCAAGTTCTATCCGAACTTACTGAATTCGTTGCTAAGCGCAAATCAGAACTAGACGCCTAAACCTTTATAAAAAATGCCTGAAAGTACGCTCTATATAAATGGTGCATGGGTTGCATCATCTGATGGAGAAGTGCGCGAGATCAGGAGTCCTCACGATAACTCTGTAGTTTCAATTGTTTCTGAAGCAACCGCGGCCGATACAAGAGATGCCATAAAGGCTGCTCGTGAATCGTTTGATTCAGGTGTGTATGCATCATGGTCGATGAAAGATCGCTGCGCACTCGTTGAAAAAGTTGCGGATTTAATTAAGCGAGACGCTGAAATCCTTGCAGCCTTTGAAACTGGCGACACTGGCAAGCGCATGATTGAAACTCGTTATGACATGGCAGATATCGAAGCCACTTTTCGCCACTTTGCAGCCCTTGGATTAAAGCTTAAAGATCGCAAAGTAGATGTAGGTGCCAAAAACATAACAAGTGTTATCACCCACGAACCAGTTGGAGTCTGCGCACTCATTGGTCCATGGAATTATCCATTGCTACAAATTTCTTGGAAAGTTGCGCCAGCACTAGTTGCTGGCTGTTCTTTCATCATTAAACCAAGTGAATTATCACCTTCTACGGCAATTCACTTGATGAAGTTATTGGAAGCAGCCGGATTACCAAAAGGTGTAGCAAATCTAATTTGCGGTGCAGGTGCAACTGCAGGTGCACCACTGACCGAAGATCCTCGCGTTGACCTTGTCTCTTTCACTGGTGGATTAATTACTGGCCGTCGCATCATGGCAACAGCTGCACAAACAGTTAAAAAAGTTGCACTCGAACTCGGCGGAAAGAACCCACATATAATTTTTGAAAATAGCAACATTGATGCGGCTATTGATAATGCTGTCACTGGTGCGTTTTTACACTCCGGTCAAGTCTGTTCTGCCGGCACCCGGGTACTCGTTGAAAAATCAATTCACGACAGAGTTGTTACAGAAATCGTTCGCCGTGCAAAGGCAATTTATGTAGGCGGTCCAGATGACTCCCGCACCGAAACTGGGCCACTGATCAGCAAAGAACACTTGGCAAAAGTTGAGGCGTACATGCAGGACGCTGTTAAAGATGGTGCAACTGTTTTAGTTGGTGGCGCACGGATTAATCGTGAAGACTTAAATAAGGGTTGGTATTTCCCGCCTACAGTGATTGATAACTGTTTATCAAAGATGAAGTGCGTTCAGGATGAATCCTTTGGCCCAATCATGACAATCGAAACTTTTGAAAGCGTCGATGAAGCAATCGCTTTGGGCAATGACACAATTTATGGATTATCCGGTGCGGTGTGGTGTGAAGATAAGAAGATAGCTAATCGCGTTGCCGGCGCACTTCGCCACGGAACAATCTGGGTCAATGACTTTGGCAGATATCGTCCGCAAGCCGAATGGGGTGGATTTAAAGCATCAGGCGTCGGCCGCGAATTAGGCGAGGCCGGTTTAGATGAATACCTTGAAATTAAACACATTTGGACCAACAATGAGCCTGCGCGTTCTGGATGGTTCGCCGATCCCAAGTGAGCAAGCAGAAATATTGAGGAGAGATTATGAGCTCAGCATCACCAATGATTTCTGTGCAAAACCTCTGGAAAGTTTTCGGAAATAATCCAGAAAAAGTTATTGGATCTGCTGATGCGAATTTATCTCGCACAGATTTACGCGCAAAAACCGGCAACACAATTGCAGTGCGCGATGTTTCATTTGATGTAGCACCTGGCGAAGTATTCGTTGTGATGGGCCTTTCAGGTTCAGGTAAATCAACTCTTGTTCGTTGTATGACACGTTTGATTGAGCCAACACAGGGTCAACTGCAATTTGAAGGCGAAGATATTTTAAAAGTTGATGACAAACGTTTACGCGAATTACGTAAAACTCGCTTCTCAATGGTTTTTCAGCACTTTGGTTTGCTGCCACATCGCAAAGTAATTGACAACATTGCTTACTCACTTGAAATTAACGGAATTAAAAAAGATGCCCGTCATGCACGCGCGAATGAAGTTATTGAACTCGTTGGATTGCAAGGTTATGCCAATGCATATCCGGAACAATTATCAGGTGGCATGCAACAGCGCGTTGGCTTAGCTCGTGCCCTGGCAGTAGACCCTGAAGTGCTATTTCTCGATGAACCATTTAGTGCGCTCGATCCACTTATTCGCCGTGATATGCAGCAGGAAGTTATCCGCCTGCACCATGAACTCGGGAAAACAATGGTCTTCATTACTCACGATTTATCTGAGGCAGTAAAGGTCGGCGATCGCATTGCAATTATGCGCGATGGCGCGATTGTCCAAATCGGAACTCCACAGGATCTAGTTGCAAATCCAGCCGACGATTACGTTGCTAATTTCGTGCGCGATATTGCCAAGTCTCATGTTTTGACTTTGAAGCACATAGCTAGAAAAGCTGAGCCAGGTGATGCTACTGATGGACCTGAACTTGCCGCTAGCACGATTATTCGTGATGCCGCGCAAGTAATTTTGCAGTCCCACAAACCAGTACGGGTCAATGACAATGGCAATGCTCTTGGGATTGTCTCTAGTGAGGATGTTTTGCGGTTAATTTCTGGTGGCGCTTAATGAAAGTTCGTAAGTCCTATCTTCTTCTTGCCTCAGTAGCAGTCTGGATTTTGCTGGGCCGGTTACTCAATGGCGTACACACATTGCAGATAGCCACCTATGAGAACACTTCATTCACCAAATATGTTGGAGAAAAAGCATTAGATCTTCGTGGAAATCGAACAGAGAGTCCTGCATTCATTTATTTTTTCAATCCAATTCGTGGCGCAATTGATGGATTTGTCCAGGCGATCAGAAATCTCATTGCAGTCCCAGCACCAAACTCACTTATTCCAATTATTGGTTGGTTAGGTGTAGTTGCCATTGTTGCTTTTGCAGTTTACGCAACGAGCCAATGGAGAACTGCACTCTTATCAGTTTCACTTCTAGTTGCATGCGGTGCGCTGGGTATGTGGCAGTTCACAATGGATTCCATTGCAATGACTTTGGCTGCAGTACTTCTTTCATTAGCGATAGGAATTCCGCTTGGAATATGGGCAGGTTTATCTGATCGAGTCTTAAAGATTTTCACGCCATTTCTAGATTTAGCGCAGATCTTGCCGACTCTTGTTTATATGGCGCCAATCGCACTCGTTTTTATGATTGGTGCTGCCTCGGCAACGATTGCAACAATGATCTATTCCATTCCAATCGCAATTCGTATTACAAGCCATGCGATTAGAAATTTGAACCAAGCACCTGTTGAAGCTGCTGAGTCAATGGGTTCGACGCAAAGGCAAAAATTGTCCAAAGTTCAAATTCCAATGGCTAAGCAAATGATTGTGCTTGGCATTAATCAAACAGTGATGGCCGCGGTTTCATTCGTTGTGATTGCAGCTCTCATTGGTGCACCTGGACTTGGTAAGCCAGTTATTGAAGCCTTGATTATTCGAAATGTTGGGCAGGGCTTTGTGGCCGGCTTTGCTGTGGTTTTCTTAGCGATTTTGCTTGATCGCAGCACTAGTGCTGCAGCTAAGCGCCAAGATTCATTTATCCCAGCAACCGAGAAGCAGATTAAAACAAAGCGCATTACTTTGATTGTTGCTGGAATTCTTGCAGTGGTATCTGTCTTTATGTCACGCACAATGTTGTGGGCAGCGGTGTGGCCAAAGGAAGTTACTATTGCGCCGCAAGTAGCAAAGATTACTAATAGTGCAACGGCATGGATTTTAGAAAACCTCACTATATTTACCGTTGGCTTTAAAGACCTGATTTCCTATTCCATTCTCAATCCTCTAGAAACACAGCTTGCTGCATCTCCTTGGTATGTAACAGTTGGAATGATTGTGGCTCTTGCAATCATTATTGGCGGAACTAGAACTGCGATCTTGGCTTTTGTTCTATCGATGGCAATTGTGGTATCTGGTCTTTGGTATGAAGCAATGTTGACTCTGACGCAGACAATCGTTGGATGTTTACTGACAATGATTATTGGTCTCGCTCTTGGTATTTGGACAGGTCGCAGCGATCGAGCAGAGAAAGTATTGCGTCCATTCCTTGATGCCGGACAAACTCTTCCAGCATTTGTTTATTTAGTCCCGATGTTAGGTTTATTTGGTCCCACTCGTTTTACTGCTATAGCAACCGGTATCGTCTATTCCATTCCAGTTGTTGTAAAGATTGTTAGTGAAGGAATTCGTGCAGTTCCGCATGCACTTGTTGAGGCAGCAACTGCTGCAGGTTCGAATGCCCGCCAAATCATTACTAAAGTACAATTGCCCGCTGCAAAGAAAACTATTTTGCTTGCAACGAATCAAGGTTTGATCTATGTCTTAGCTGTAGTTGTCATTGGTGGCTTCGTAGGCGCAGGCGGCCTTGGTTACTTGGTAATCGCTGGTAACTCCAAGCCAGAACTTCAGGGCAAGGGCCTTATCGCCGGTGTTGCAATCTTGCTTCTAGGTGTAATTTTCGACCGAATTATGCAAGCCGGCGCTCGTCGCTCCTCATAACTTCTACAAAATAGCCCCTAAAAGTACTAGTGCTAGCACCATCTCAGCCCTAGGCTTCCAACAATACATAAACTCATGAGGAGGGTTAATGAAATCACTATTCGGTCGCCGTTCGGCAATCGTTACGGCTGTAATTGCAACAGCACTTGTTATTTCAGGTTGCAGCAGCAGCGTTAATGATTCAGCAGGCGGAGCTTCAGGAGACTGCGGTTCTTACGCAATTGCAATGCACGCATGGGGCGGTTACACAGCTTCAGCACAGGTTGTTGCAGAAGTTGCAAAGCAAGAATTGGGTTGCACAATCACGCAGACAACTCTAGAAGAAGGTCCAGTCACTTATGACGCAATGGAAGCGGGAACAATCGACGTCGTTATCGAAGATTGGGGCGGCGGACGCTGGAAGGACTGGACTGATCGCGGAGCTGTAGTTGAAGCTGGCGAAAACGGAAACATTGGAATCATCGGTATGTATGTCGCTCCATGGATGGTTGAAAAGTATCC
>WLNM01000048.1 GCA_009699825.1 Actinomycetota bacterium | reverse complement strand
GCGCTCTGGAGTACGAGCAACTTCAATTCCACCCGATTCAGTAAATGTTCCAAACTCTTTGTATTGACGCATACTCTCTGCTGTAATGGCAGTCATTTCCTTGGAGTGATCCACTGGGAAAATAAAGTTAGATGCGTGACCAGTTGATCCACCAGGATTTGGCAGTGGGCCCTTATCAATCTGGACGATGTCTTTCCATCCCAACTTTGCAAGGTGATACACCATGCCGTTGCCGACGATTCCTGCACCGATAACGACGCACTTTGCTTTGCTTGGTAACTTGCCACTCATGATTTTCTCCGTTTATTTCTTCTTGGTGGTATTAGGTTTGGTGGTTAGAGATTTTTTCGAATTGTTGTTTCGAAACCTTCGACATGATCGCGCATTGCTTTGGCAGCTGCCTTGCCATCATTTGCAGCAATTGCTTCAAGTAACGCACGGTGCTCGATAATCGCCTCCGATAGTTCTTCTACTTGATCAAGGGCTAAGAACCATATGCGAAGAGCGTGGGCATAGTAATTATCAAGTGCGGAAGCTAAGAATTCGTTGTGTGTGCACTCATATATATGGTGGTGAATTCTTTGGTCGAGTTGAATGAGTGTTCGCATTTGTGGCTTGCCCTTGATGGAATCGATTTCTTTGATTAATTCAAGAGTTATCGCTCGGTCAGCCTTTGTGGAACGAAGCGCCGCTAATTCTGCAGCCTTGATTTCAAGAACTGCGCGAACTTCAGATACTGCAGCAAGATTTTCTACATCTACATTAGATACGAACATGCCCCGACGTGGAAATACTTCTACAAGTTTTTCATTTGCCAACAGGCGAAGAGCTTCACGAATTGGAGTTCGTCCGAATTTTAATTTAGCCATCAATGTGGCCTCAGAAATTAGGGAACCTGGTTCTAATTCGAGAGTAATAATTTTGGAGCGGATAACTGCATAGGCTTCTTCAGCCAAAGATGTACTTTCAGGTCCCCGGGTAAGAATCTCCTGGGAGGCAAAGGTGCTCATACCCGAGATCGTATATCAGTTGTATACGATTGAATAGACTTCTACAGAAGGTATTTCACGAAGAGCCAGGCGCTGGCTGTAAACCCCGTGATCAAAACTAAGGCCCTATAAAAATTTCGGCTCATGCGCGTGGCCCAGTGCCCACCTAATGTTCCACCAACTGTCGATCCGGCCAACAAGGCAATAACAAATGGCCAGTGAACCATTCCGCTGAAAATATAGATAACGTTTGAAACGATACTGGTGCACCCAACAATTAAATTCTTAGCCGTATTAAGAACAGCAGGATCGCGCCGTGCATCTCGAGCAAGGACAGCAATAACCATAACTCCTTGGCCGGGTCCGAAGTATCCGCAATAAAATCCACTGCCAGCAATACCTGCATATTCCAAGTTTTTATGGTGCTTTCCACGATTGGGTTTTACTTTGATGAGAAGTGTCAAGGTTGCACCCAGTAATAAAAATGGAACGAACTTCTCAAAGAGCTCTGGTGGCATACGCAATAAAGTAATCGCACCGATTGATGAAAAAACGATTGAAATGACAATTAACGAAAAATACTCTTTGGCTAAATCCTTGATTTTATGGCGAATGGCAATCAAGGCAAAGAAGTTCCCTGGAGTAACACCGAGGGCATTAGTTACGGCTGCACTGACTGGCGAGATTCCCGTTGCCAAAATAACAGGAAACGAGATAACTGAGCCGCCACCTGCTACACCATTTATCACGCCAACAAGTAAACCCGTTACGGCGATGAGCAAGAACTCGAGCATGACTTAGTTTAACTCATGAGCTCTAATTAAATCTGCAGGTGTATCAATATCTATCAATGCGTTTACCTCGACCTGTACCTCATCAATGCTCAGGAATTCACAGAGTGCACGCATTGATTGACCATGTGGATTGCCTAGTTTTTCTAGTGCTAGAAGCAATGCTTCACGTCGGTAAACCCCACATAAGGTCTGCCTAAAACCATCTGCATCAACTGGCATAGCCGCATCACTTTGTATTGCATCAAGTAATTGCAAAAACAGTGACGAACTAAAAGGCATATCTACTGCTGCAATGGCCACAAAGTCGGTATCTAATTCGTGTAACCCGCGAGCAATGCCTGCAACAGGGCCACCTAGAGGCGGCTGCTCAAAAACATCTTTACCGACGATGACAGTTTTGATTCCGGCGGGAATAAAACTAATTACATGATCAAGAAGTGTTATTCCATTTAAAAGCGCTTGCGATTTATCTGAACCGAAGCGCTTGTTCGTGCCACCAGATAAAACGATGACGCCCCACGTTTTCATAAAATCCAATCGATAGAACAACGTGCGTAGCCCCGAAGGGATTCGAACCCTCGTAGCTGGCTTGAGAAGCCAGAGTCCTAGGCCGCTAGACGACGGGGCCCTAGTATTTTCAAAAACGATCGCCTTCGGCTTTCGTTTTCTTTACATAATTTCAAAAACGATCGCCTTCGGCTTTCGTTTTCTTTACAGATTCTTTCGCTGGGGTACCAGGACTCGAACCTAGACTTACTGAACCAGAATCAGCAGGGCTGCCAATTACCCCATACCCCAAAATAGGCAGTGCAAAGAATACCGCACCAACTAGAGCGTCAGTGCCGCTGCGATTCGTGCCAGCGAAGCCTCTTTACCAAGTAACTCCATTGATTCAAATAGCGGTGGCGAAATTGTGCTGCCAGTTGTTGCAATACGTATTGCAGTAAATGCAATACGTGGTTTGAGTCCCATCTCTTCAATCAAACTTGCGCGCAACGCCGCTTCAATGCTGTCGTGATTCCATGCTGACAGTGGTTCTAATTCTTTCACAGAACGCTTCAAAATATCTTTAGAAAGTGAATCAGTAATCTTTGAAACACTCTCTGCTTCTACACCAAAATCTTTTACAAATAAGAATTTAAGCATTTGAGGAATTTCATCGAGTTTAACAATGCGCTCTTGAATGATTGGAAGGGCAGCTTTAACAAGTGCAATTTCGCTATCGGTGCCTGTAATGACGCCTGCTTTTATCAAGAATGGAAGTGACCAGTTCAAAAATTCATCAAGGGTAAGTGCACGAATCTTGTCACCATTGATTGCTTCTAGTTTTTTCATATCGAAACGAGCAGGGGAAGAGTGCACTTTTTCAACAGTAAATAACTCACATAGTTCTTTCATCGTGATATTTTCACGATCATCTCCAGGAGACCAACCGAGTAACGCTAAGTAGTTACAAATTGCTTCTGGCAAATAACCTTGTTCACGATACCAAGCGATTGAGACTTCACCATTTCGCTTAGATAACTTTGCATTGTCTTGTCCCATAACAAATGGCAAGTGAGCAAAGACAGGATAATCCTCTGGCTTAACACCCATCGCTTGATAAACACGGATCTGACGTGGAGTTGAAGAGAGTAAATCTTCACCACGCAACACGTGAGTTACCTTCATTAAAACATCGTCTACTGCGACTGCCAAGGTATAGAGCGGTGAACCATCGGCACGTACTAGAACAAAGTCAGGAACAAATTTGTGATCAAAGACAACTTCGCCACGAATTTCATCAACGAACGTTGTTGATCCGTCAGGCATGCGCATGCGCACAACTGCTTCGCGACCTTCGCTTTTGTACGCCGCGATTTGTTCTGCAGAGAGATCACGGCATTTTCCGTCATAACCGGGTGCAACATTGGCTGCACGTTGTGCTTCACGGGTTGCTTCTAACTCAGCCGGTGTGCAGTAGCAGTGATAAGCATCTTTCTGATCCAGAAATTTTTGTGCCCACTCTGCATAAATATCCAAGCGTTGTGATTGCAGGTATGGACCATTTTCTCCGCCAACTTCAGGACCTTCATCCCAATTCAGGCCAAGCCACTTCAGAGTATCTATCGCTGCTTGTATGTATTCATCAGTAACGCGAGTGGTATCGGTATCTTCAATACGAAATAGAAATGTTCCACCGGTGTGACGCGCATATGCCCAATCAAATAAAGCGGTACGAATATTTCCAACATGCAGGTCACCAGTTGGTGAGGGCGCGAAACGAACCTTTACTTTTTTACCCATGCGCACTCACTCGATTCGTTAATTCCCCTAAACCTTCAATGGCAACAGTGACCACACCTTGCGGTTGCATTGGTCCAATACCTGCTGGTGTTCCAGTAAGAATTACATCTCCTGGAAGAAGTGTCATCACCTGTGAAACAAATTGAATAATTTCAGGGACTCCAAAAATCATCTGGTTAAGGCGAGCATCTTGCTTTGATTCATTATTGACAGTTGCTGTAATGCGTTGCGTGCCTGGAATAAAATCCGTGTCAATCCATGGACCAATCGGACAGAAAGTATCAAACCCCTTTGCACGACTCCATTGGCCATCTTTTTTCTGCAGATCACGAGCAGTTACATCGTTGGCGACTGTGTAACCAAAAATAACATCATTGACTCGCTCACGCGGAACATCTTTACAAATACGTCCAATAACTACTGCCAATTCTGCTTCATGATCTACACGATCTGACATTGATGGCCAGACGATTGTGTCGTTCGGCCCGATTACTGAAGTATTCGGTTTAAGAAAAATAATTGGCTCGCTAGGAACTTCTGAATCCATCTCTGCGGCATGATCGGCGTAATTTTTGCCGATACAAACGACTTTGCTTCGTGGAATAACTGGAGCGAGCAATCGAACATCTGATAACTGTGTAACCGCACCTGTCTTGCTTACTCCGGCATAAATTGGATCGCCAGCAATAACCGAGATATTTATTCCATCTTCTTCGAGTAATCCAAAGAGAGGATCAGTGCCTAATCCAGAGTTTGGTCCAGGAGAAAATCGAACAATGCGCATTGTTAAATTGTATCGGGGCTAATCGCGAAAGGCTAAAGCGTAGAAATTTCCCCGTTATCAGCACAATAAAACAGGGTTGCATTAGGTGAAAAATCTCGAAGCGCACCTGCTTTTAATGGCTTTTGACCAACAACTACAACGCTTTCAATTCCAGATATTCCAGATGCCATTGCAACTGTAAAGACAGAGTCACATGCATCAAGTGTCAGCGATGGCGTAGAAATGTTTATAGCAACGTAGGTACGTCCAGTGTTATCCCGCAATGCTGCAGCTTGGGCAGCCCCTGTGCGCTTCAAAGTCGCAGTTGCTAGCGTTGCTAACTTCTGATCTTCAGCGTTACTAAAGGTTGTCATCGCCCGCACTCTCTATTTTTTCAATTAATACACTACTAATTCTACGACGGCGACCGATTGGGCGTTCGGAGGTAATTAAGAACTGACCCACAGTTATCGTGCTGCCAGCAATTGGCACGCGTCCAAGTTTTTGTGCCATCAATCCACCAATGGTGTCTACATCTTCAAAGTCTTCTTCGGAGATCTCAATACCAAGTTCATCGGCTAAATCTTCGATGTGAAGTGTTGCCTTAGCACGAGCTTTGCCATCTGATATCCAGGTGAATGCTTCAACACCATCATCGAACTCATCGGCTATTTCACCAACAATTTCTTCAAGAATATCTTCAATCGTAATAATTCCCGCAGTACCGCCGTACTCATCCACAACAATGGCTAGGTGAATCTGATCGCGTTGCATTTCTTTGAGGAGATCAGCTGCAATTTTGCTTTCAGGAACAAAAGTTGCAGGTCGCATAAGTTGCTCTACTCGCTCACTTTGTTCAGCTTCGTGATGATCTAACGTTCGCTTGGCCAAATCTTTAACATATGCAATACCAATAATTTGATCAATGCTTTCTCCTACAACAGGAATTCGAGAGAACCCAGAACGAAGTGCAAGGGAGAGCGCTTGGCGAAGTGATTTATCTTTTTCAATCCACACCATGTCAGTGCGTGGAACCATTAACTCGCGAACCAATGTGTCACCAAGTTCAAAGACTGAGTGAATCATTTCATGTTCATCAGATTCTACGAGACCACGTTCGTGTGCTTGGTCTACCAAATCTCTTAGCTCTGCTTCGTTAGTAAATGGACCTGTTCTAAAGCCAACTCCAGGTGTAATTGCATTTCCAATTGCTATGAGTAACTTCGTAACTGGACCTAAAATGAATGCGAGAAAAAAGGCAACTCCTATACCTGCACGCGCCCAAGTATGTGGATGTTGTTTGCCGAGTGTACGAGGACCAACACCAAGTACAACATAAGAAATAATCACCATAATTAATACGGTCAGAGCCATTGCCTGCGCTGATGGGTAATTTCTAAGAAATATCGATGCTAGCAAAACCGTTGCTGTTAACTCACATGTTTTGCGAACGAGCAAAATAACGTTGAGATACCTTGCTGGCTGCTTACTGAATTTACGTAGTAACTCTCCCCCGCGCTTACTTTCCAACTCTTCAATAAGTACACGAGAAATTGATGTAAGAGCAGATTCTGTGGCTGCTAAAAATCCAGCAAAGCCCAATAAAAGAACTATTCCCACAATCGCATAGAGACTCATTGCATTTCTTCCCATTCACTCACAATGGTTTCTTGAAGTGCAAACATTACTTTTTCATCATCTAATTCTTCGTGGTCATATCCAAGAATGTGCAATAAGCCATGCGTTGCCAGGATAAAAATCTCATGATTGGTACTGTGCCCAGCTTGCCTCGCTTGATCTTCTGCAAATCGTGGTGAAATAACAATGTCGCCAAGTATCACAGGATCATCTCCATTTGCAGGCATGTCCATCGGAAATGAAAGAACATCAGTACTTCCCGGCAAATCCATCCATTTGATGTGAAGTTCTTCCATTTCTTTATCATCAATAAAAGTTAGGTTGAGATCGCAATCTGGATGCAGCTCTAATTTCCCATACGCATAATTAAGAAGGGAGAGACATTGATCGCTGGGGACTAATTGTCCCGAGCGATTGGTAATTTCTATTGTCATGAGTTTCGAATAGGCCTTGGGACTTGCTTATTTTCATCAAAAATATCGTAAGCCTTAACTATGTCGCCGATTAGTCGATGGCGGACAACATCTTCAGCTGTTAATTCTAAGAAAGCAATGTCATCAATATTGTTAAGAATATTGCGCACCACCCGCAATCCTGAATGCTGCAAATTCGGAAGATCAACCTGAGTTACATCGCCTGTAATGACCATCTTCGAACCAAACCCAAGACGCGTTAAAAACATCTTCATCTGTTCTGGTGTTGTGTTCTGGGCTTCATCCAAAATAACAAATGCATCATTTAAGGTCCGACCGCGCATATAAGCAAGCGGCGCTACTTCAATCACACCTGATTGCATCAAACGCGGAATCGAATCAGGATCAATCATGTCGTGCAAAGCATCAAAGAGCGGGCGCAAGTACGGATCAATCTTTTCACTGAGTGTTCCTGGCAAGAATCCCAAGTGTTCTCCGGCTTCAACGGCTGGACGAGTCAGAATAATTCTGTTTACTTTTTTGTTTTGAAGAGCAGATACAGCTTTTGCCATTGCAAGATATGTCTTACCTGTACCGGCTGGACCAATTCCAAAAGTGATTGTGTTCTCTTCAATCGCCTCTACGTAACGCTTTTGGTTGGCAGTCTTTGGCCGAATTGTTCGTCCACGATTGCTAACAATGTTGAGAGAAAGTACCTCTGCAGGATGTTCTTGTGGTTCCTGTGAAAGCATTGCAATAGATCGCTCAATCGCATCGGTTGTCACTATTTGTCCAGAGCGAATTACTACAAGAAGTTCGGTAAATAGCTTTTCAACTTGTCCGCACTCTGCATGTGGTCCACGCAAAGTGATTTCATTGCCGCGGACAGTGATCGCAACGGAAGGAAAGGCTGCTTCAACAATTCGAAGGTTGTCATCGTGTGTACCAAT
>WLNM01000047.1 GCA_009699825.1 Actinomycetota bacterium | reverse complement strand
TTGGAGTCGATGACATTACGGAAATCATGACATCGCCATCGCTGAAATTACTTGCACGTTGCTCTGAACAAGAACTTTCATCTGATGAGATGTTGGCGATTGCAACAAAAGAATTAAAAGATCTTGTGACTGTGACGCACTCAAACCCACATGATTCATTACTTGAAATTTCTGCACTTGGTGTTTCAAAAGGTGAAACACTTTCAAAAATGGCAGAACGTTTAGGAATTAGTGCAGAAGATTGCGTTTCATTTGGCGATAATCCGAATGACATTTCAATGCTGGAATGGTGCGGACGTTCGTATGCAATGGCCGATGGACATCCAGATGCGCATAAAGCGGCTAAATCAATTGCAGAACCACACACAGATGATGGTGTGGCAATGATTATCGAAGAGTTATTGAAACTTCCTGCCCGTTAACTCATTAACTAGCGCTAAATATTGGTCAATTTTAAGTGATGGCCTTCTTCAGGTAGATTACGCGACGGAGGGCTCGCATAGCGGCCGAGTGCACCGGTCTTGAAAACCGGCAGGTGAAAGCCTCGTGGGTTCAAATCCCACGCCCTCCGCTCTTATTTATTTGTGGCTGACTTCATACCCGTCTACGCGTGCACGTACCTAGCAACTTAACAACAGGCAGAGCACACTTACCCCTATAAAAGTGCTAAATAATTAGTACCAATTTATTACCAATGGGGGCGGTACATGTCAGGTGTTTTCTCGCCAACGCGAGCAAAGATCAAAGAGCGCACACTGCGCACTGATAAATGGTGGCTCCAACCTGCAATCACATTTGGCGTGTTAATCAGCTTTGTAATTTATGCAACATTTCGCGCATTTGAAAACAAATATTATTTTGTCGAACCATTGATTTCTCCTTTTTATTCTCCATGTCTTTCTACAAGTTGTATCGAAGGTTCATCGCTACTCGGGCAACCTTTTAATAATGAATATTTCGGTATCGGAATTTCACCATCGCTATTTATTTTAATATTCCCTCTTGGCTTCCGTATGACCTGTTATTACTATCGCAAGGCGTATTACAGAGCGTTCTGGATGTCGCCACCTGCATGTGCAGTAGCCGAACCCCACACTAAATACACAGGCGAAACACGCGCCCCACTAATTTTGCAAAATGGCCACCGATGGTTTTTCTACTTTGGTTTAATTTTTAACGTATTACTTACGTACGATGCAATTCTTGCCTTTAGAAACGCAGAAGGAAACTGGGGACACTTAAGCGTTGGAACACTTGTTTTGTTACTTAACGCGACACTGCTCTGGCTTTATTCAATGTCATGCCACACATGTCGTCACACACTTGGTGGACGTTTGAAGCACTTCTCAAAGCATCCAGTGCGTTACAAGTTGTGGTCATGGGTTTCAGTTCTAAATCACAAGCACCCAACATTTGCATGGATCTCGCTCTTCGGAGTTGCTTTTGCAGATATATACGTACGCGCTGTTGCATCTGGTGCCTGGACAAACTTCTATTTCTTCTAAGTGAGAGCGGCTAATTAAATGACAAACCTTGAACGCCATTCATATGACGTAGTTGTCATTGGCGCGGGTGGTGCTGGGCTTCGTGCAGCAGTAGAAGCACGCGAAGCTGGATTGCGCGTTGCAATTATTTGTAAATCACTCTTTGGAAAAGCACACACTGTTATGGCAGAAGGTGGCGCTGCTGCATCAATGGGAAACGTTAATGACAATGACAATTGGCAGGTTCACTTCCGCGACACAATGCGCGGCGGCAAATTCTTAAATCACTACAGAATGGCCGAACTTCACGCTAAAGAATCACCAGATCGCATCTGGGAACTCGAGCAATGGGGCGCTTTATTTGATCGCACAGCAGAAGGAAAAATTAGCCAACGTAACTTTGGTGGACACGAATATCCACGCCTTGCACACGTTGGCGACCGCACTGGTCTAGAACTTATTCGCACAATGCAACAACGCATCGTTGCTTTGCAACAAAAAGATGGCAAGACATATCAATCAATGGAAAGCCACCTCAAAGTATTTCCAGAGTTAACTGTTACTGAGATTATTAAAGAAGATGGAAAAGTTGCTGGTGTCTACGGATACTGGCGCGAAACTGGCGCAGAAGTTTTATTTGAAGCACCAGCAGTAATCATTGCAACTGGTGGCGTTGGTAAAACATTTAAAATTACATCTAACTCTTGGGAAGGCACAGGAGATGGTCACGCACTTGCACTCAAAGCCGGTGCAAACCTTGTTGACATGGAGTTCTTGCAATTCCACCCAACAGGAATGGTCTGGCCGCCATCGGTTCGAGGGATTTTAGTTACCGAATCAGTTCGTGGTGAAGGTGGAGTTCTTACTAACACCAAAGGCGAACGCTTCATGTTTAAGTACATTCCAGATGTATTTAAAGATAAGTACGCAGACAACGAAGAAGAAGCAGATCGTTGGTACACAGATCAAGATAACAATCGCCGCCCACCAGAGTTATTGCCACGCGATGAAGTTGCTCGCGCAATTAACTCTGAAGTTAAAGCGGGACGCGGAACAGAACACGGCGGAGTATTCCTCGATGTTTCAAAGCGTTTAAGTGCTGAAGTAATTAAGAAGCGCTTGCCATCTATGTGGCACCAATTTTATGAATTAGCTGGCGTTGACATTACAAAAGAACCAATGGAAGTTGGTCCAACGTGTCACTACGTAATGGGTGGCGTTGAAGTAGAACCAGATACTGCAGCAGCAGTTGGTGTTCCTGGGCTATTTGCAGCGGGCGAAGTTGCCGGCGGAATGCACGGATCAAATCGTCTTGGTGGAAATTCACTCTCAGATCTACTTGTATTTGGTCGTCGCGCAGGTATGGGCGCAGCAGCATATGTAAAGGGTGCAAAACCAGTTGCAGTAAGTGCTGCAGCAATTAAATCTGCAGCAGATCGTATTGAAGCACCATTTACACGTAGCGGCGGCGAAAATTCATATTCATTACACGCAGAGCTTCAGGAAATTACACACAACCTCGTTGGAATTATTCGCACAGGTTCCGAACTAAAGGAAGCAATAGAAAAGATTGCAGAAATTAGAAAGCGCAGTGCAAATGTTTCTGTTGCCGGTGGACGTAAATTCAATCCTGGTTTCCACCTTGCATTCGATCTAGACAACATGCTGCTAGTTGCAGAGAGCACCGCGAAATCTGCAATTTCTCGCGAAGAGTCTCGCGGTGGACATACACGTGATGACTTCCCACAACTAGATAACAAGTGGCGCCAAGTAAATCACATCGCTTCGTTTAATGGCACAGAGGTATCGGTACGCAAACAGGCACTTCCTGAAATTCCTAAAGAACTCTTTGACCTCTTTGATGTTCACGAATTAGAGAAGTACATGACACCTGAAGAAATCACGAAAGGCGGCGCACGCTAATGGCACGCAATTTAAAAATGCGCATTTGGCGCGGAGATGCCGATAATGGCGCACTTCAAGACGTAACCGTCGAAGCAAACGAAGGCGAAGTTGTACTCGATGTCATTCACCGTGTGCAAGCTACACAAATGGGTGATCTCGCTGTTCGCTGGAATTGCAAAGCTGGCAAGTGCGGTTCATGTTCAATGGAAATCAACGGTAAGCCACGTCTTGCATGTATGACACAAGTTGCGTCATATGGTGATGAAGAAACAATTACCGTGACACCACTTCGAGCATTCCCGGTAATTAAAGATCTAGTAACTGATGTGTCATTTAATTACAGAAAAGCGATGGAAATTCCTTCATATGAACCACCTGCAAATCTCAAACCTGGTGAAGCTCGCATGGAGCAGATAGATGTAGAGCGCAGCCAAGAGTTCCGCAAATGCATCGAGTGCTTCTTGTGCCAAGACACTTGTCACGTAATTCGCGATCACGAAGAGAATAAAAAATCATTTGCCGGCCCGCGCTTCTTTATCCGCATCGCCGAACTAGATATGCACCCGCTAGATATTCTTAAAAACCGAAAGCAAAAGGCGCAAGAAGAACACGGCCTTGGAATGTGCAACATCACCAAGTGCTGTACAGAAGTATGCCCGGAGCACATCCGAATTACAGATAACGCAATCATTCCTATGAAAGAGCGCGTAGTAGACGTTAAATACGATCCAGTTCGTTGGTTAGGCACAAAAATACGCAAACGCGAAGGTATCGTTTAATACATGAGTCAAGCCGTCAATGTGCGATCAATTTCTTTGGTTTCACTTGGTGGAGTAATAGGTTCACTTATTCGTTACAGAATCGGTGAGATATTTACTGATTCACACACTGCAACACTAATTGTAAATCTCTTAGGTGTTGCAATTGCAACGTTCTTACTTGTCTTAATGGAACGCCGAGGAAATACAGATCAACGCAATTTTTTATTGCCAGGATTCTGTGCCGGACTGACAACTTTTTCAGCACTCGCTCTTCTGACTCTAGAACCAGGCAATGGTGGGACTACGTATGTAAGCATCACAGTCATCGCAAGCTTGGTAATAATCGCAATTGTGATGCCAATTGCTCGCAAAGTAATTGCGGTTCGCCAATGAGAACATCGCTAGTCATATTGGGTGCAGCAATCGGTGCACCCTCACGTTTTATTATCGATCAATATTTGCGAAAATTTTCAAATGCGCCATGGGGAACTTTCGCTGTAAACATTCTTGGATCATTTGTTATTGGGCTCACATGGGGCGCATCCGATAACACTGTTGCACTCGTTGCAATTGGTTTTGCTGGTGCGTTTACAACGTGGTCAACATTTATGTTAGATATTTATCAAGCAATCGAATTAAAAAAGTTTAGAGCCGCAGCAATTAATTATGTCGGCTCCTTGATGCTTGGGTTATTGGCCGCAGCTATTGCTATAAATTTAGTTGCGTAAAGAGAGCATCCACTTTTCAACATCATCTGGATGACGCGGTAAGTTTTCACTTAAATTGCGGTATCCGTCGGCAGTAACAACTACGTCATCTTCGATCCGAATTCCGATGCCACGATATTCAGGTGCAAACATTTCGTCATCTGGTTGTATATAAAGCCCAGGTTCTACGGTTAAAACCATTCCTTCTTTGAGTGTTCCGAGTACATAATCTTCATCGCGCGCTTTGTCGCAATCATGAACATCCATACCGAGCATGTGGCTTACTCCGTGCAGAGTCCAACGACGATGCAAACCATTTTCTGGCAGTAAAGACTCTTCAGGTGACATTGGTAAAACGCCCATATCTGAAAGGCCCTTTGCCAACACTGCTTGGCAAGCAGAATTAATAGATCTAAATGTTGCACCTGGTTTAACGGCTGCAAAACCTGCAAGTTGCGCTTCGTACACCAACATATACAAAGCACGTTGTGCGGGAGAAAACTTTCCAGAAATTGGCAATGTACGAGTGATGTCGGCGGTGTAGTACGAATCCATTTCAATACCGGCATCAATAAGAATTAATTCACCGGGTCTTACTTCCCCATCATTTTGAATCCAATGCAAAATACATGCATGCGAACCAGATGCGGCAATCGTTTCATATCCGACATCATTTCCGGCAATTCGAGCACGTCCAAAGAAGGCTGCTTCAACAACACGTTCTCCGCGTGGAGTGCTTACTGCCGCAGGTAGCGAACGAACAACATCTGCAAACCCTTTTGCTGTTTCGTCACATGCACGTTGTAATTCAGAAATTTCGTACTCGTCTTTGATTAAACGTGCTGCAGATGTAAATGCTAAGAAATCTGCTTCTTGAGAGTGAACCGCAATGCTTTTATCAATCATAGGATCTTCACCACGAATAGTTAGGGCAGTGGTTCCATCTTTTAAAATCGCTTCAAGATCATCTACTCGACTAGTTTGAATCTGATAGCGGTCTTCGGCTTCTTTTAATGTGAAGCGTCGGCCAACCCAGAGTTCGCCGAAGCGTCGGTCAGTATAAAAAGCGTGAGTATCGCGAGTAGAGCGCGGATGAATAAACAAAAAAGTTTCGTGACCGTTATCAGTTGGCTCTAAAACAAGAACCGCGTCAGCACTAGCTTCAACACCTTGGACTCCAGAATAATAAGCAAACGCAGAGTGCGGCCTAAATCTGTAATCGCAATCATTGCTTCGAACTTTAAAACCGCCAGCTGGTAAAACTAAACGTAAACCTGGATAACGAGCAGATAAAGATGCGCGACGTAAAAAGGCAGAAGTAACAGCAGGACTAGCAACAACTCCTTCTAAATCAGATGCAACCCAACCTTTGGACATAAAGTCTGCAAATGCAGGAGAAGGAGTGTTATCCCGCGCAGCCTTAACAGGCTCTATTGCAGGTGTATCTACTTCTTTTTGATCCATATGTGAAGTCTAAAGCAAATCTTCCAGTCTGCACACAAATCATGCTCTGATATTTTTCTTCCATGCAAAAGGCGCTTCGCGTATTAATCACTCCTGATTCTTTTAAAGGATCAGCCACAAACCGAGAAGTTGCTGACGCCATCGCCCTTGGTTGGAAAAAGGTGCGAACACAAGATGAGATTAATTGCTTTCCTATGGCCGATGGTGGCGAAGGAACGCTAGAAACTTTTGCAATGAGATTTCCAAGAGCACAACGCATAAAGATTGAAGTTAACTTTCATGAAAAGCAAAAGCGAATTGCTACCTGGCTTTTATTAGATGATGGCACTGCAATTATCGAACTCGCAGAAGCATGCGGATTAACACATATGAAAGTTCTCGATCCTCTTAAGGCAAGCACATTCGCATTTGGTCAGATATTAAAATCTGCAGCAGAAAATGCAGAAGTAAAGAAAATAATTGCGTGCATTGGAGGCTCGGCAAGCACTGATGGTGGAGTTGGTGCATTGATTGCTTTGGGAGCCCGCTTTCTTAGTGCGTCAGGGGATTCAATTCAATTAGGTGGTGTGGGTTTAAAAGAAATTCATACTGTTGATTTTTCAGAAATGACACAACCACCACAGCTAGGTTCTACGTGTTTAGCTGATGTCAATAATTTCTTACTTGGCGACAATGGTGCCGCAAAGACTTATGGTCCACAAAAAGGAGCAACTGCAAAAGATATAGAAATTCTTGAAGCTGGCCTAGAGCGACTGTTAGAAGTAAGTGAAAAAAATGATTTTGCAGGAGCGGGTGCGGCAGGAGGAACTTCATTTGGTTTAAATTTTGGTTGGGACACTTCACTAAATTCTGGAGCTAAAGTAATTGCCGAACTTATGGAATTGCGAGAAGAGATCAATAAATCTGACATTGTGATTACAGGAGAAGGAAAATACGATCAGCAAAGTGCGCAAGGAAAAGTTGTTGGTTTAATTCAAGAACTCTCTGCCGAATATAAGAAGAGAACGCTTCTGTGTGTTGGAAGTAGTGATGTGGATTTTCCTTCCAACCATCTCTCCGGTGTTGTTCTAGAGGATTTAGCTGGCAGCAAAGAGGCGGCCATGTCAGAATCACTTCAGTGGTTAGTAAAAGCAGGAGAGTTATTAGCCCAACAAGTGTGAAAGCGGTAAACTATCGCCTGCACAAGGAGACGTCGCATAGCCCGGTCGAGTGCGCCTCACTGCTAACGAGGTAAGGTGTAAAAGCCTTCAGGAGTTCAAATCTCCTCGTCTCCGCAGATAGATAAGTTAAAGGAGTCCTCGCGTGCCAACGTTTTCAGTAGCAATCGTTGGCGCAGGACCAGCAGGTTATTTCGCAGCGCAAGCACTTCAAAATGCACAGAGCGAAGATAAAACATTTGCAATCGACATGATTGAACGCCTGCCAACACCATGGGGACTCGTTCGAAGTGGCGTTGCACCAGATCATCCAAAGATTAAAACCGTTTCAAAAGTATTTGAAAAGATTGCAACTGCCGGAAACTTTAGATTATTCGGAAACGTCGAACTCGGTACAGATGTTCAACTCAGTGATTTACAAGCAAAGTATGACG
>WLNM01000046.1 GCA_009699825.1 Actinomycetota bacterium | reverse complement strand
TAAAACTTGCCGCAGAAGATCTCACACATGTTCGTGCTCGTGTCAGAGCGCTTTCACCGCAAGCAACTTTGGATCGTGGTTATTCAGTTGTGCAACTAGATGATGGCTCGATTGCTCGCGATGCCAAGAGTTTGAAATTTGGTCAAAAACTTCGCTTACGACTTGCTGTGGGCGAGACCAACGCCACAGTTACAGATAAATAAGCAAGGAGTACATTTATCACATGGCTACGGAGAAAAAGCTTTCCTATGAAGCAGCGCGTGAAGAGTTAGCGCACGTTGTAACTTCCCTAGAAGCCGGAAGTGCAACGCTAGAAGAATCATTAAAATTATGGGAGCGTGGCGAAGAATTGGCGGCAATCTGCCAAGAGTGGCTAGATGGTGCACGTAAGAAGTTAAGCGCAGCGAAACCTAAAGCAGAATAAAATGGCCCCCGATTTTTCATACAGTGACTTACTTCCAAT
Organism: Actinomycetota bacterium; assembly: GCA_009699825.1. Classification (GTDB taxonomy): domain Bacteria; phylum Actinomycetota; class Actinomycetes; order Nanopelagicales; family Nanopelagicaceae; genus Planktophila. Next base: position 7,459 of record WLNM01000046.1, on the reverse strand, counting down.
TGGCAAAGACACAACCCAGTATCGCAATCTTGGCAAAGCGGGCATCTCGGTAGAAAAAATTGGCAATCGAGAAATTCTTGTCGTAGCTCCAGAAGCAATTGAAATGCTTACTTCAACTGCGATGCACGATATTTCACATTATTTACGCACAGCCCACCTCGAACAATTAGCGAGTATTTTGAAAGATCCAGAGAGTTCTCCCAATGATCGCTTTGTGGCTCTAGATCTCTTAAAGAATGCGAATATTTCAGCTGGTGGAATTTTGCCTATGTGCCAAGACACAGGTACCGCTCTTGTCATGGCAAAAAAAGGCCAAAATATTTTTACGCAGAGTAAAGATGAAGAGGTTATTTCAAAAGGAATATATAACGCTTTTACAACTTTAAACCTTCGGTACTCTCAACTCGCTCCTGTAACAACATGGGAAGAAAAGAACACTGGAAATAACTTACCGGCTCAGATTGAAATTTTTGCCGATAGTGATCATCCAGATGAGTACAACTTTCTCTACATTGCCAAAGGCGGCGGTAGCGCGAATAAATCATTTTTGTATCAAGAGACAAAAGCTATTCTCAACCCTTCAAGTTTTATGTCGTGGTTGGATGAAAAACTTCGCTCAATCGGAACTGCAGCGTGTCCTCCCTATCACCTTGCAATAGTTATTGGTGGCACTAGCGCCGAGCACACTGTAAAAACTGCAAAGTTGGCAAGTACGCATTACTTAGATTCACTTCCTACATCGGGTGATGCCAAAACTGGTCATGGTTTTAGAGACATTGCACTAGAAAAAGAAGTTCTCGAACTCACGCGGACTCTTGGTATTGGTGCCCAATTTGGTGGAAAGTATTTCTGTCACGATGTTCGCGTTGTTCGTTTGCCGCGCCACGGCGCATCACTTCCAATTGCTATAGCGGTCTCGTGTTCTGCCGACCGTCAAGCAAAAGCCAAGATCACTAAAGAGGGCATTTTTATTGAAGAAATGGAGCGCGATCCTGCTCGTTTCTTGCCTGATACTCACGATGAACACCTAGAAGATGGCGTAGTAAATATTGATTTGAACCAACCGATGGAAAAGATTCGTGCAGAGTTATCGAAGCATCCAGTTAAAACTCGACTCTCACTTTCTGGAACACTCGTTGTAGCACGCGATTTAGCACACGCAAAGATTAAAGAAGCAATGGATGCTGGTGCACCAATGCCTTCGTACTTAAAAGATTACGCTGTTTATTACGCAGGTCCTGCGAAAACTCCTGCGGGCTACGCATCAGGTTCATTCGGCCCAACTACGGCTGGACGTATGGATTCTTACGTTGAGTATTTCCAATCCCGCGGTGGTTCCTTTGTAATGTTGGCAAAAGGTAATCGCTCACTTGCTGTTACAAACGCATGCAAAACACATAGTGGTTTTTACCTAGGTTCAATTGGCGGACCAGCAGCGCGACTTGCTCAAGATTGCATTAAAAAAGTTGAAGTCTTGGACTTCGAAGAGTTGGGAATGGAAGCTGTATGGAAAATCGATGTCGTTGATTTTCCTGCATTTATAGTTGTTGACGATAAAGGAAATGATTTTTTTGCAGAAACTTCTAAGCCACTAACAATCGGGAAAAAGCCGATTTAGTAGTAGTTACTCCTGCGCCATTTGTTCCATGCTGCGCATGGAGAGTTATAACGTTCTGAAATATAAAGAAGTCCCCATTGAATTTGAGTAACTGGATTTGTTCGCCAATCAGTTCCGACCTTATCCATCTTTGTAGCAGGAAGTGCTTGGGCAATTCCGTGAGCACCAGATCGTGGATTGCGTGCTTTGTAATTCCAATGGCTCTCTTTTGTCCAGAGGCGACTAAGGCATGTGTACTGCTCATCGCCCCAGCCGTATTCGGTGGCCATCATTTCTTTAGCAAATTTCTTAGCACCCAAAGGTTTGCGAGCAGCTTCTATCGAAAGGCTCATCGCTGAAACCAGGGCGATCTCACTTGAGAAAACCGCCCGCCTGGAATCAAAAGCCGATGTCAGCGATGCCGAAACAGATCTCGCAGTCGATGGAGCAACCACCAAGAGCGCGGTCCCTGCAGGAGCATCTGGAAGTACGAGTCGAGTGGTCATCGGAAATTCCAGACCGTAGGCCGTTGGCTGGGCACTGGTGACAAAAAGTAGGGTCGCAATGGTTGCCCAGATCGCGAAAAATACTTTCCTGATCTTCATATCCAGCGCCCTCCTTTCTCGATTTACTTCGTCCCAACCCCGTACGCCCTGAAAAATTCAGGGGTCAAAGTTACGGGGGAATGGCTTTAGAGTGTCTTGTAGGGGTGGGTCGAGCAACTTAATACGGGCGTGAGTCGCAAACTCATATAAAAATCTATAATTGGGGATAAGTAAAAGCGCAGGTCAGCGTAGAGAAAGTCTGATATGTCCGAAATGTGAGTGTGAGATTAAACTTTAACCAGGAATTGGACCTTCCAGCATTTCGGTGACCAAGGCTGCGATAGCTGATCGCTCTGACCGGGTCAAGGTCACGTGGGCAAAGAGTGGATGGCCCTTGAGGGTCTCAACTACGGCAACAACTCCATCGTGTCGGCCGACTCGAAGGTTATCTCGCTGACCAACATCGTGAGTCAGGACAACTCGTGAGCCTTGCCCGATTCGAGAAAGCACCGTCAGCAAGACTCCGCGTTCTAGCGATTGCGCTTCATCGACGATAACAAAGGAGTCATGCAGCGAGCGTCCGCGGATATGTGTCAGCGGCAAGACTTCTATCAATCCCCTGGAAATAATTTCATCAATGATGGGTTGGCTCACGAGAGCGCCCAAGGTGTCAAAGACTGCTTGGGCCCACGGCGACATTTTTTCGCCTTCACTGCCTGGTAAATATCCCAACTCTTGACCGCCCACCGGGTAGAGCGGACGAAAAATTACAATCTTCTTGTGTGCGCGGCGTTCCATTACCGCTTCTAAACCAGCACATAAAGCGAGCGCCGATTTTCCGGTACCTGCGCGTCCGCCCATCGAGATAATTCCAATTTCTGGATCGAGTAAAAGATCTAGTGCAATTCGCTGTTCGGCGCTTCTGCCATGTAAACCAAATGCAGTGCGATCTCCACGGACTAATTGCAATCTCTTATCCGGTGTAACTCTGGCAAGTGCGCTCGCTCGGTCGGAGTGAAGCACCACACCTGTATGAATTGGAAGTGAATGTGCTTCTTCATGATCTGCAAAATCAGATGCATATAAATCATCAATGACGTTAGAGCCGACGGTGATTTCTACGATTCCAGTCCAGCCGCTACTGGAAACTAGTTCGGCTAAATACTCTTGGGCTTCAACTCCGACAGAGGATGCCTTCACGCGAAGCGGCAAATCTTTTGTTACTAGAACAACATCCTTGCCATCTGTCATCAAATTTTTTGCAATTGCCAGGATTCGTGAATCATTTGTGCCATCACGTAAAAATCCATACGGCATAGAACCTAGATCTGTATGGTTTAGCTCAACTGAAAGTGTTCCGCCTTCTGGATTGATTTGAATGGGTTGATCGAGGCGACCATATTTCAATCTAATGTCATCAAGACTTCGAAGTGCTGCACGCGCAAAATAACCAAGTTCAGGATGATCACGCTTGGTTTCTAACTCACCAATTACTGCGATTGGAACTACGACTTCATGTTCGGCAAAGCGGGCCAGGGCCCCTGGATCTGCAAGTAAAACGCTGGTATCGAGAACAAATGTCTTGCGCCCTTTATTACTAGCAGTCAATCCTTATCCCCCGAATCTCCTATGTCGCAAAGAATAGGCTCTTAAGGCTCGAAAAAAATCGACACGACGAAAGTCTGGCCAATAAGCTTCACAGAAGTAGTACTCCGAAAGTGCGCTCTGCCACAACAAGAAGCCACCGAGTCGTTGTTCACCAGATGTTCTAATAATTAACTCTGGATCTGGTTGGCCTGCGGTGTATAAGTACTTGGAAATTTCATCTGCATCAAGGTTTACTGCTGCATCAGAAAGGCTCTTGCCCTGATCCGCGCTAGTCACAAGATAATTTTTCACAGCATCGACAATCTCGCGCCGACCGCCATAACTAATTGCAACATTTACTTCGACGCCATCAATTCGAAATGGCTTGAGGTCGGTTAACTTCTTGGTCAGCCATTCCGGCAATAGATCTAACGCGCCTACCGCCTTAATATTCCAGCGCTTTGTGGCTGCGAGCGCATCGACAGTTTCGCCGATAATTTTAAGCAGCGTATCTAACTCTTCTTGAGATCTCTTAAAGTTATCCGTTGAGAGCAACCACAGAGTCACAACCCGAACTTCTGCTTCTTCACACCAACCTAAAAATTCAATAATCTTTTCAGCCCCTGCGCGATGCCCGCGTGCAGAATTTGAAACACCCACGTCATGAGGGTCTAGTTGATTAGCCTTCGCCCACCTGCGGTTTCCATCCAAAATAACTCCCACATGATGTGGAGTTTGTGAAAAATCTAAAGCACGAACAAGTCGCCACTCATAGAGTGGGTATAAAGCAGATTTAATTAGTTTACGAATACTGCTTAACAACACGACGCTCCGCAATCAGTGAAGCAACTGGAAGAGTTCCGGCCAGAATAAAACCGATCATGCGCTTGAGAGGAAAACGCGCAACTGCTGCGAACTGAATGGCAGTTAAAATATAAATTGGATAGAGATATCCGTGCACTATTGGTACCCAGCGCACCATATCTAAATGCGATGGATTATTAAGCAGGTATTTAGCTGGCATATAGCCAAACCATAAAAGCAGTGACATGACCCCAGCAATAATCGCCATCACTCTAAATCGCATCAATACACCGCTCATTTTTCCCCCTTAGTCCGCAACTCTACGGCGATATATAGGAAGGTAAAGCACCACCACCGCCATGAGCCACCAAATTACAACATATGAAATATGTTGCCAATAAAAACCGGGAATCCGAGAAGTCCGCATCTCTGGCGTCACACGAGTTCTGGAGATTTCACCATCACGATATTTTTCGTCGATTGCCATGACGTAACCGTCATACAAATCTAAATCTGTTAGCCCAACGACGACACTGCTATCTAGCCGCGAGATGATCCCTGGGGAATTGAGAGCTCGATCTTCATTTTGATGCGCTCGTAAAATTCCAGTGAGTTCGATTCGATTCGACATTGCTAACTGTGGTTCATTGAGACGATCAGACCACAATCCTCTGACAACTAATATTGCCGAAGTCGTATCTACTTGCATTAACGCAACTTCCCAATCTTTAACAACTCCAGCACTATCTTTTTGATTTGGCGCTCTGAAGTTAATTACGTAAAAACCAGATGCACTCACTGATTTGCTATCAACTTTGGTGTCCAGTGCGCTTCGGGGTTTAGCCAGACTTTCCAGCGGTACGGGAGCAGTGATTGCAGGAGGAGGTGCATTCAGAATTGTTTTCATATCGCGTGCGCGATCTAGTTGCCACAACCCAAGTCCAACAAAAGCAGCAGCAATTAGAAGTAGCGCTATGTACTCAAGAAATTTCTTAACCACAGGAGAAATTAACTCTGTAGATTGTCTTTGTTTTTTTGTAATCTATTGAAACGCTTATAAAAACTACGTAGCAGCAGTACAACTGCAACCGTTAAGAAAATCATTGTGAGCGAGCCTGCTAAACCCATATTGACATCTTTTTGCATGTCTAAATCCTCTCACTTTCCACGATAATCTGTGCACATGAATTCAACGGGATCCTCAGAATTCTCATTCGAGGATAGGTACGGGGTGAAAGCTTCTAGAGGGTGGAAGTTGCCTGCAGTGATTTTTGCCGTAGTTGGAATTATCTGGATTCTGTGGGCAGGTTTGTTTCATGCCAATCCTGAGTTTCGAACAACACTGATTTCCTTCTCAATCGTTTCTGATGAAGAAGTTTCAATCCGATATGCGGTGCAAAGAAATGATGTGAGCACTTCGGCGACATGCACCTTGCAGGCAAGTGATATGGACAAGAACATTGTCGGTGAAATCGAAGATGAAATCACCCCTGGCCGTGCAAATTTCGAACGCATTACTGTGATTCCTACGCGTAGTGCAGCAGTAAATGCAATAGTTGCGCGTTGTCGGGTGAAATAACTCAATTCACAATTGCGGGCGCTTTCGCTACCGTTACACCCCTTATGACATCACAGACATGGCTTACGCAAGAAGCAGCAGATCGTTTGACTGCCGAATTGGCACACCTTGAAGGTGAAGCGCGCGCTGAAATTATTAAAAAGATTGAAGCTGCACGCGCTGAAGGAGATCTAAAAGAAAACGGTGGATATCACGCCGCACGTGATGAACAAGGCAAGATCGAAGCGCGTATTCGCCAACTAAAACAAATGTTAGAAAATGCACATATCGGTACGCCACCAGCGAGCGCCGATGGTGTTGTTGGAGCAGGCATGGTTGTTACAGCAATAGTTGCTGGAGATGAAACAAAGTTTCTACTAGGTTCAAGAGAGATTGCATCTGGTGATCTCGATGTTTATAGCGAAAAATCTCCACTTGGTTCTGCAGTTATGGGCGCGAAAGTTGGAGAAAGCGTTTCATTTACAGCACCGAATGGAAAAACTATTTCAGTACAAATCAAGCACGCAGAGTATTATTCTTAATTACTCGCGTTCTTATATTTTCTAACACTCATAGGTACAAAAATAATCATAATTATCGCCATATAAATCAATGACATAGTCAATGGATTCTCACTTGGAAATGACCCAGCAGTTGCTCCAAATTGGTTTTCGAGTCCAAATAATTGGCGGCATGCAGCGACCATCGTTGAAACTGGATTCCACTCAGCAACGTATTGGAGCGGTCTTGGCATTCCTGTTGTCGGTGCAAATGCGTTAGACAAAAATGTTAATGGGAAAGTAACTAAGAAACTAACATTTTGTACAACTCTTGCATCGCGAGCTGAAAGCCCAATATAAATTCCAACCCATGAGAGCGCATAACCAAAAAAGAGTAAGAACAAGAATGCAAGTGCAACATTGATTACTCCAGAAGTTGGGCGCCAACCAACTACAAATCCTGCCGCGCCCATTACAGCTAGAACTACGATGTTAAGTAATGAATCGCCGAGCGTTCTTCCTACTACTAAAGCCGAGCGTGCAATCGGAAGTGATCTAAAACGATCAATTAATCCCTTCTTCATGTCTTCAGCAAGACCCGAAGCAGTTGCTGCCAAGGTAAAAGCAACTGTTTGCACAAATATGCCAGGCATCAATAACTGCACGTAACCACCTGGTTGGCCTGTGCTAATTGACCCACCAAAAACATATCTAAAGAGCAACACAAACATAACTGGTTGAATTGTTGAGAAAATTAATACTTCAGGAACACGTGCTAACTGAAGTAGTTGGCGCTTTGTAATAACAATTGAATCAATTAAGGCGCTCATTTTTTTACTTCCTCTACTTCTGCTGCGTGACCAGTCAG
>WLNM01000045.1 GCA_009699825.1 Actinomycetota bacterium | reverse complement strand
CGCGCGGCTTTTAGTCCACTTCCAACACCAAACCAACCAGGAACAATCTGGCGCGATTGAGTCCAACCAAATACCCATGGAATCGCGCGCAAACTATCTAATCCACTGGCAGCATCCGGACGTCTAGATGGACGCGATCCCAACATCATTTCACCTAATTGTTCAACAGGAGTTGATGCATAAAAGTAAGCAGGCAAATCTGGATGATCAACTAAGGCGCGATAACGCGCAAAAGAACTTTCGCTAATGAGATCCATACATGCATTCCACTTATCTAAACTTTCCGCGCTCTGACGTGGTGCACGGTTAAGCACAGTTGCTTCTAATGAAGCAGCGAGCATAAGTTCAATATTTTCACGAGCAAGAGATGGAATTGCATACTTATCGCTGATGACTTCACCTTGTTCAGTCATCTTAATTTGTCCGTCAATTGAGCCCCAGGGCAATGCAAGGAGTGCTTCATACGTTGGACCACCACCGCGACCTACGGAACCACCGCGACCATGGAATAAACGTAATTTCACTCCATGTTTGATTGCTACGTCGCGCAATTTGCGTTGCGCTCTATGAATTTCCCATTGGCTAGTTGCAATTCCTGCATCCTTATTTGAATCTGAATAACCCAACATAACTTCTTGGGAGTTTCCGCGAATTTCGACGATCTTTCTATATCCAGGATCGCTTAACAATGTGTCGAGAATTTCACCAGCCCCGCGTAATTCGGCAACCGTTTCTAGCAGGGGAGCAAAACCAATAATTGCAGTTTTAGTAGAAATATTTACAAGCCCTGCCTGCTTAGCCAAAAGGATTGCCGCTAATAAATCATCAGCACCTTTGGTCATCGAAACTATGTATGTCTCAATTGATTCCGGACCGAAACGTTGAACAATTTCGGATATTGCATTGAATGTATCTAGAGTTTTTTGTGCGTGTTCGTCGCACTTTCCGAAATCCAACTTTTTCGATGATAAGAGCTCGCTAGCAAGAATGGTAAAACGCTCTTGGTGGCTCTTGTTTTTATAGGAGTCTCCTAAAGCAAAAGATAGTGTGTGGTGGTGAGCATCAGAGTGTTCGCGAATGTCAAGAGTTGCGTGAGTAAGACCAAAGACTGAAATAGTGCGCATGGTCCGTTCAAGTAAACCTGTGGCCATGAGTTCTCCACGATTTTCAAGTAATGAATCACGCATTAAAGTTAAGTCAGCCAATAATTCTGAGGTGTTGTTGTAATCGCGGTGTGGAACATGCCGTGCACCAGATGCGTGACGATTACGGGTAAATGCAAGGCGATGCACAATAGCCGTTGCCTTTAAACGGTATGGCTCTTGAACATTGAGACGTTTGAATCGTTCTTCAAACTCTGGAATATGTTTGAGGTCTTCTTCAACCGATTTCAGTAACGCTTTGCTCGCACCAGTGATCCTTGTAGAAACAGAAAGCATCTGACGCAGATCATCCATAGCTGCAATTGTTACGCGAATTGCGTGACCTACTTGTAAAACCATTGCAGATTCGGTAATCGAAGCAGTGATATTCGGATTGCCATCGCGATCCCCACCAATCCAGCTTCCGAATGAGAGTGGGCGCGCATCTAAAGGAAGGTCAACGCCTATACGTTTAATTTCATTTTTAAAATCACTGAGGACCTCTGGAATAGTTAATTTGAATAGATCGTCAAGATAGTAAAGAGCATTCATTGCTTCATCAAGTGGCTCTGGTCGTCCAACCCGTAATTCATCGGTTTGCCACAAAACATCAATTGTTTCAGCTAATTGATTGCGTTGGGATGACGTATGAGGTTGATCCAAAAGTTTTGCGACGCGTCCTAATTTATTTAATACAGAACGTCTTGCTGCTTCAGTTGGATGAGCAGTAAAGACAGGACGCACCATCAATTCATTGACCCACCGTGCCACATCTTCTGTAGAAAATTCGTGTCCAGGAATTTTTGCACTCTGCGCTGCTGCGATTTTGTCTACAGCCTTTGCCATCCAAGAACCACCTTGCGCTCTGGCATCAGCTAAAACTCGTGCACGGTGAACCTGTTCAGCAACATTTGCTAAATTAAAATATGTGCTAAATGCACGAACCAGTTGTACTGATTGTTCTATCGATAGAGTTGATAAGAGTTCATCCCCACCGCCCTCTTTGACTGCTTGATGCACGGCTTCAATTAATTCGAGTAAATCTTGACCTTCTTGACGAACGAGTGATTCACCTAGTAAATCGCTAAGTTTTTGAACATCGGCTCGCAAACTAGCGCCATCATTACCGATGGCAGCTGCTAAATCTTGCGTCGACACTGGCTAATCATGGCAGGTTCACCTGCCTTAGACTTGTCCTATTAAGCCCCCTCCGGTTCCACGGAGTTGGGGCCTAAGGCGTTTTCCAAGACAGGAGGCACAATGAAACTCGTACGCGATGCGCTAGCCGCCGATGCGCATATATACGACGCACTTGAAAATAAAAAGCGCATTATTGCACCTTCATCTGTGCACCCCTTTCTTGCGTCAATTCGCGCGGCCGAACGCCCACTATTAATCGTCACGAGTTCTAGTAGGTCTAGCGAAGATTTTGTTAGCGATCTTCGCGAATTGCATAGCCACGTTTTTGAATTTCCAGCATGGGAGACATTGCCACATGAGCGATTGAGTCCGCGCAGTGACACTGTTGCACAAAGAATCGCAACTCTGATTGAACTAAAGAAAAATACATCACCTAACCCGATTGTCGTGACACCTGTTCGTGGTCTGATTCATCGAATAATTAATTCTCTTGCAACTAAACCAGTGCGCACACTAAGGGTCGGAACGCAATGTGATCTCAAAGAACTAATTGATCATCTTGGCGAACTCGCGTATCAACGCACAGATTTAGTCGAACGTCGTGGAGAATTTGCAGTGCGTGGTGGAATTCTTGATGTATTTCTTCCACTAGCTAATCAACCTATTCGAATCGATTTTTTTGGCGATGAGATTGAAGACATTAGTTATTTCGATGTTGCGGGTCAGCGCACGACAGGTCCTGTAGAAAAACTCATCGAATTATTACCTTGCCGAGAGTTATTGCTTACATTAGAGGTGAGAGCCAAAGCAAAAGAACTCATTGTTGAATTTCCACAAGCTTCTGAAATATTAGAAAAAATATCTGAGGGAATTGCAACAGAAGGCATGGAGTCTTTTATACCGCTTTTGGTTGATTCAACCGAAAGTATCCTAGATCGTATGCCAGAAAATACCGAAGTAATTTTTATTGACGAGGAGAGAATAAAATCTAGAGCAGCTGATCTTCTTGCCACGAACGAAGAGTTTTATTTAGCGTCATGGCTAAACGCTGCAAGTGGTGGCGCAACTCCACTTCACAGCGGAGATGGCACCTATATGACGTGGGAAGAATTAAAGACAGAAATAACCAAAAACAAATTGCAACATCGAAGTTTTAATGTTTTTGGTAGTGATCTAGATGATGAAGCGGTGTTTTTGGATGCCCAAGCCATTGACCCTTTGAGGGGCAATACAGAACGGCTTGTAGATGAGTTTCGAAGCGCTATGGAGGCTGGACAGAATTTAGTTTTCGCAGCACATGGTCATGGAATGCACGAGCGGTACTCAAATTTATTTAGAAGTGCCGAAATTTCAGTGCGCGTTGTGACATCGACAATTGCATTTGGTTTCAGTGCGCCGGGCGCACGAATTCTCTTCATTACTGAACGAGATTTATCAGGCAGTAAAGGAGTCATCACTAATACAGAAAAACTCCCTTCAAAACGAAAAACAGCTATTGATCCACTTGAGTTAAAGGCTGGAGATTTTGTTGTTCACGAACAACATGGGATCGGCAGATACATCGAATTAGTTTCACGAACTGTCGCTGGGGTTACCCGCGAATATTTAGTACTTGAATACGCGTCTGCTAAACGCGGGCAACCTGGCGATCGCATCTTCGTCCCAACAGATTCACTGGAACAAGTGAGCAAGTATGTAGGTGGTGAAACTCCGACAGTTCATCGAATTGGAAGTGGAGAATGGCAGAAAGCAAAGGGACGTGCACGCAAAGCTGTGCGCCAAATTGCAGGTGAATTAATTCGATTATATGCCGCACGTACTTCATCTCCCGGTTTTGCATTTTCACCAGATACGCCTTGGCAGCGCGAACTCGAAGACTCTTTCGCTTATATAGAAACTCCGGATCAACTCTCAACAATTAACGAAGTTAAAGCTGATATGGAACGTCCATTTCCGATGGATCGAATAATTTGCGGAGATGTTGGGTACGGCAAAACTGAGATTGCTATTCGTGCAGCGTTTAAGGCTGTACAAGATGGAAAGCAAGTTGCCGTACTAGTTCCAACCACTTTGCTTGTTCAACAACATACAAAGACTTTCGAAGAGAGATATTCAGGGTTTCCAATAAAGGTCGCTGGTTTATCTCGATTCAATACCGCAAAAGAGAGTAAAGAAATCTTGGCAGGAGTAGAAGCAGGAACATTTGATGTAGTCGTGGGTACTCATCGCATACTCTCTAATGATGTGCACTTTAAGGATTTAGGATTAGTCGTAGTCGATGAAGAACAACGTTTCGGCGTTGAACAAAAGGAATCCCTTAAAAAACTACGCACAACTGTTGATGTTTTGGCAATGTCTGCAACTCCTATTCCACGTACATTAGAAATGGCCGTTACTGGAATTCGTGAAATGTCCACGATTACAACGCCACCGGAAGAACGCCATCCTATTTTGACGTATGTGGGTGCACGCGATGATGCGCAAATCACTGCTGCGATACATCGTGAGTTATTACGAGATGGACAAATTTTTTATATTCATAATCGGGTTGAATCCATTGATCAAGCAGCACAAAAATTACAAAAACTTGTACCTGAGGCACGCATTCGAATCGCGCATGGGCAGATGAGCGAAGGTTCGCTCGAGGATGTAATTTTGGCATTTTGGAATCGAGACTTTGATGTTTTAGTCTGCACAACAATTGTTGAAAGTGGATTAGATATTGCCAACGCCAACACACTGATAGTTGAACGAGCAGATCTCTTTGGGCTATCTCAGCTTCACCAACTCCGTGGACGAGTTGGACGTGGACGAGAACGTGCTTACGCATACTTTTTATTTCCGCCAGATCAACCGTTGAGTGAATTAGCCCAAGATCGATTAAAAACAATTGCGGCTAACACCGAACTAGGTGCCGGAATGCGCGTTGCACTGAAAGATCTTGAAATCCGTGGAGCTGGAAATTTATTAGGTGGAGAACAATCGGGTCACATTGCTGATGTCGGATTTGATTTGTATATGCGAATGGTTGGAGAAGCGGTTCACGAATACAAATCTGGCATTATTGAAACAACAGAGCCTAATCATGAGTGCAAAGTTGAATTGCCAATTAATGCGCATCTCGCTGCGGAATATGTGCCCGGTGAACGTTTACGTTTAGATCTTTATCGTCGCTTAGCAGATGTTCGCAATCGTGAAGATGTTGATGCAATAGAAGAAGAATTGATTGATCGATTCGGTGCACTGCCTCAAGAAGCTGAAACACTCCTTGGCGTTGCAGCACTACGTGCATTTGCAAAGATTATTTCTCTACGTGAAGTGGTGGCACAAGGAAAATTTGTTCGACTTTCGCCCATTAATTTGCCTGAATCTAAACAAATCACATTGGCTCGCATGTATCCGGGATCACTCTATAAATCCGCATCTTCAACGGTATTGGTCTGTCTGCCCAAGAGTTCTGCGTGGAATCCGTCAGAAAGTACTGCTCCGATAGTGGATACTTCTCTTCTGGCTTGGGTAACACAGGTAGTTACCGAATTGGCACCAACGTCGAAAGGCAGTTCATAGTGAAAAAATCTATTTCAGTTGCGGCAATATCAGTAGCACTATTACTTACTGGTTGTTCGCAAGTAAGCACAGCTGCCTCAATTGGTTCAGTAAAAATTTCACAAGCAACTGTTCAATCAAGTATTGATGCCATCGTGGCTGAACGTGGTGCGGTTGATGCATCACAGATGCAATTACAAGTAGGCGAAGACCTAAATCGTTCGCAGATGCGCTTTCATGTGCTCACAGAATTGCTCAACGAAGTTGCCGCAGAATTAAAAATTACTGTTTCAAAAGCGGAAATTGATACACGCCGAGCAAACATTACCGAGCAAATTGGTGGAGAAGAAGGTTTACCAAACGCTCTTGTTGGAGCAGGAATTGCATTAAAAGACTTTGATCTTTATTTACAAGGTGTAATTATTTCAGACAAAATTAGTCAAGGACTTGCAGCCTCTGGTGTGCCACAGGAACAAATCGGTGCTTCGATACAGAAACTCGTTGTTGATATGGCCAATAAAAATAAGGTAACAATCAATCCGCGTTATGGTGTGTGGGATGCAGTCACTGCTGACATCGTTCCTGTTGATTCTGCGGGATCTGCAGTCGCACCTTCTGACAAGTAATTAGTCGCATAAACGGTATGAGTACTTCATACTTGCAACGATTAGTTGAGGTGATGGATCAACTCCGTTCACCTGGTGGCTGTCCTTGGGATGCCGAACAGAGTCACGAATCTTTGATCAAGTATTTACTTGAAGAGTCCTACGAATTTATAGACACTGTTGCTGAATCAGATCGTGCTGGAATGCGTGAAGAACTTGGCGATATTTTGCTTCAAGTCTATTTCCATTCACGTATTGCCCAGGATCATCCAACCGATCCTTTTTCAATTGAAGATGTTGCAAAAGTGATTACCGAAAAACTCATTAGCCGACATCCTCATGTTTTCGGCGACACAAAAGTAAGTGGCAGCCAAGAAGTTATCGCTAACTGGGAAGAAATTAAGGCAGCGGAAAAAGGGCGTACATCTGCCTTAGATGGCGTTGCGATATCTCAACCTGCCCTGTCGTTGATTAACAAACTGTTGTATCGCGCAGAAAAATACGGAGTACACCTCGATGTACCTATCCATCCCGAAAACTCTGCTGCAACTCAAGAATCAGTTGGCAGTGCATTGCTTGCTGTAATTGCGTGGGCACATAAGAATGGAATAGATCCGGAAGATGCGTTGCGCATGCAGAGTAAGCAATTAATGCGGGAGATTGCGCAGCAAGAGGCGCGGTAGGATTAGGCACTGCAAAGGTGAATTCATAAGAAAAAAAGGTGGATTACGTGGCCCTTATCGAAGCTCTTGGCGCTCGTGAAATTCTTGACTCTCGTGGTAACCCAACGGTTGAAGTCGAAATCCAATTAGAAGATGGAACTCAATCCCGTGCAGCAGTTCCAAGTGGTGCATCTACTGGTGCCTTTGAAGCAGCAGAACTTCGCGATGGTGGCAAAAGATATTTAGGTAAAGGTGTTGAAAAAGCCGTGGCATTTGTCGTTGGCGAAATTGCAGAAGCAGTTATTGGTTTAGATGCACAAGATCAACGCCTGGTAGATAGCGAAATGATTGCACTCGATGGCACCGCAAATAAATCTCGACTCGGTGCAAATGCGATTCTTGGCGTTTCTTTGGCTGTTGCAAAAGCTCAAGCGGAAAGTGCTGATCTTTCATTATTTCGTTATTTAGGCGGACCAAACGCACATGTTCTTCCAGTTCCGATGATGAATATTCTCAACGGTGGTGCGCACGCTGATACGAATGTTGATATTCAGGAGTTTATGGTTGCTCCAATTGGCGCCGAAACTTTTCGAGAGTCACTTCGTTGGGGCGCAGAGATTTATCATGCGCTTAAATCCGTATTAAAAAAGCGTGGACTCGCAACGAGTGTTGGCGATGAGGGTGGCTTTGCTCCAAACCTTGAGAGCAATCGAGCAGCGCTGGATCTAATTATTGAAGCGATCACTCTTGCCGGATTTAAACCAGGAAAAGACATCGCACTTGCAATGGATGTTGCTGCAACTGAATTCCACGAAAAGGGCAAGTACAACTTTGAAGGTTCAAATAAAACTGCAGAAGAAATGATTGCTTACTACACATCACTTGTAGATGCTTATCCACTGGTTTCGATTGAAGATCCACTCGATGAAGAGGATTGGGCAGGTTGGCGTTCAATGACAGCATCGCTAGGTAAGCGAGTGCAAATAGTTGGAGATGACTTATTTGTTACCAACCCAATTCGCCTAAAGAAGGGCATTGATTCAGACACAGCAAATGCACTTTTAGTTAAGGTCAATCAAATTGGAACGCTCACCGAAACTCTTGATGCAGTGGATATGGCACATCGTGCGGATTACCGCAGCATGCTCAGCCATCGATCTGGTGAAACTGAGGATACGACTAT
>WLNM01000044.1 GCA_009699825.1 Actinomycetota bacterium | reverse complement strand
TGAATACGTTGACATGATTAAAGCTGGCATCATCGATCCAGCAAAGGTGACACGTTCTGCACTTCAAAATGCAGCATCGATTGCCGCACTCTTTATTACAACAGAAGCAGTTATTGCCGATAAGCCAGAGAAAGCAGCCGCAACACCAGCGGGTCCTGGCGGCGGAGATATGGACTTCTAATTTCTCACGCGTAAAGCGTTACGAACGCCACTGCCGATTAACTCGGTAGTGGCGTTCTGCTTTATCCTTATCGCATGAGCACACTCGAACTCGCACGTTCTGCGGCAATTGCTGATGCTGGCAATCCAGAATTAGTTGGAGCAGATGTTTCTGTGGAAATCGATGACGATGGTCGCGTTGAAACATATTTGTTTGAAGCAAATCTTGCAGGGTATAAAGGCTGGCGCTGGTGCGTAACAATTGCAATCGTTGACAAGAAATCAGAACCAACTATTTGCGATGTCGTTGTATTGCCTGGACCAGACGCACTTCTTGCACCAGAGTGGATTGCATATCGCGATCGCATCCAACCAGGAGATGTTGGTGTTGGCGACATTGTTCCAAGTTCATTAGATGACACACGTTTAGTTCCATCAATGCACTCACTTATTGCTGACGAAGAATTAGATGCAATGCAGGTATTTGATCTTGGACTTGGACGTGCACGTGTGATGTCTATTGAAGGACGCGATCAAGCAAGCAAGCGTTGGTATGAAAGTGATCGTGGACCACAATCCCCAATTGCACAATCTGCACCAAAGCCTTGTTCTTCATGCGCTTTCTTTTTACCGATTGCAGGTTCGCTTCGTTCATCATTTGGGGTATGCGCAAATGCGATATCACCTGAGGATGCACGCGTGGTTTCCGTTGACCACGGATGCGGCGCGCACTCCGAAGCAACGCTCTGATAAACTAACTCTCTGCCCGCGGCCCCTCGCGGTTTAAACGAATACATTAATTAGCAAGGAGCACTCCCCATGCCTACAGGTAAAGTGAAATGGTTTAGCCTTGAAAAAGGTTTTGGTTTCATCGCATCCGATGAAGGCGAAGATGTTTACCTTGCTTCTTCATCTCTTCCAGAAGGCGTGTCAACGGTAAAGCCTGGAACAAAGTTGGACTTTAGTGTTGGTGACGGTCGTCGCGGACCTCAAGCACTCTCTGTAAAAATCATTGATGCTCCAATTTCACTTGCAGCTAACTCACGCACCAATAGCGATGACCTTGCTGCAATGATCGAAGACACAATCAAAATTTTGGACAAGGTTGGTAATGGTTTGCGCCAAGGTCGCCATCCATCTGCTGTTGAAGCCGAACGTCTTGGAAAAGTTCTTCGCGGTATCGCAGGACAGCTAGAAGCTTAAATTCCGCTTCTGCGTGCTCTGCGAATTGTGTAACGAATACCCATAACACCAAGTGCGGCCCCGCATACACATGTCCACACGTATTTTGATTCTGAACCTGCAATCAAGAATGCAGCGCCGACGACAAGCCACGTAATTGTGCCGATCGCAATAACAACGACCGTATTGCGCACATTATTGTCCACTTTATAAACCGCTAAAAACAATAAGAGCTAGCAATCCAATGAGGGCAGCAATTGTTACGTATCGTCTAGTTTTGTAATTCATTACTCTCCTCCGTTTTCGGATTTACAGTTGGAGTAAGAATAACAATTACTAGCGCAATCACAATAAGAACGGGCACCATTAAATATGCCCGGGAGATTCCAAGATGATCTCCAAGAACACCAAGAACAAATGGTGCGAGTGCGATTCCTGATCCTGCCGCCAATGAACTAATTCCAATTGCCAAGTCAGGCCGCTTTTCACTGAAGCTGATCAAGCGAAGTGATGAGAGAGCAAACTGCATTGAAATTCCAAGACCATTAATAAAGAGTGAAACCAACGAAATTAGAAAATTATGGGAGAACCAAAAAATTGAAAAACCTATAAATTGCAAAATAATAATTGAAATTAATTGTTGATCGAGAAGCAATTTCTTTAGAACTATTGCGCCATACCAACGACCAATTGCCATTCCAGAACCAAGGGCAACGATTGCTAGCGTTGCAGCAGATGCGGTTCCGCCAACGCGATCCCGTAGGAGTGCTGCAGCCCAAAATGCAGTAGCAAATTCAGTACAAATACAGATGAAGAAACCAAAGCAGGCAATCCAGTACGTGCGTGAAAGTTTGCCACTTTGGCGCACGCTAACGTCACGGTCATGAGCATCGTGATTCTTATCACGAGAGAAAAAGTAAAGAATTATTGTTGCTGGAATCGTTAGTAATAAACCAAAACGCCAGCTAATAGCGGTTCCGGCAAGTGTTCCGACGATGAGGGTTCCAAAGACATAACCAACCGAGTTGATTCCATTGGATTGCGGCAACGCAAGTGGAGTTGCTTGTTTGAAGTGGTGAGAAAGTCTTGTAACCATATTGTTTATGACCATAGAAGTCCCCATGCCACCTAAGAAGGTAGCGGTTAAAGTAAATACAACTGGCTTAAGCGTGACGAACATAAGTACGCCAATGCAGAAGAGCCACATACCAATCCATGAAGTTTTTACGCGACCGAAGTAGTGCACCAAACGCGAATTAGATAATCCTGCACAGATTGCAGCAACGCCCATAGCAGTTCCATGCAGACCGGCAATTGTCAGTGAAGTACCTTGATCAGCACGCAACAATGGTTGAGCGGGTCCGAATCCACCTAAGTAAAAGTTAAGAATTGTTACTTGAAGAGCAATTATCCAAAAAGTTTTATCGCGCGTAAACGTATGAGGCATTACTTTCCTTACGGATAATTTAAAGCGCGGCTACAACGTAATCAATGCACGCAGTCAGAGCATCAACATCGCTGGGATCAACAGAAGGAAACATACCAATACGAAGCTGATTCTTACCTAATTTGCGGTACGGCTCGGTATCTACGATTCCATTCTCGCGCAGAACAGATGCAACTTTGAGTGCATCAATAGAGTCATCAAAGTTAATAGTTGCAACGACCTTTGAGCGCATTGCTGGATCAGTGACATAAGGAGTTGTGTACGAAGTTTTTTCAGCCCATGAATAAATACGTGAAGCAGAGTCTGAACTTCGGCCAGTTGAAAATTTTAATCCGCCATTCTCATTCATCCACTTGATTTGATCGGCAAGCATCACGAATGTGGCAATAGCCGGAGTGTTATAAGTCTGATCTAGTCGAGAATTCTCAATTGCGATGTTGAGATCCAATATTGCAGGAGTCCAACGTCCGCTTTCCTTAATCTTCTCAGCACGCGCAATAGCAGCCGGTGACATAAGCGCTACCCATAAACCACCATCTGAAGAGAATGATTTTTGAGGAGCAAAGTAATAAGCATCAAACTCTTTTGCCTCAACTACTAAACCGCCAGCAGCACTCGTTGCATCTACCAATACAAGTGCACCATCTGTGCCCTTTGGTCGAATAATTGGCATTGCTACACCGGTGCTAGTTTCATTGTGCGTAAATGCGTACGCATCGATTCCATCTTCGGCAACAGCGGTTGGGTGTGAACCCGTTTCAGATTTAATGATTGTTGGTTCACCCAGAAATGGCGCCTCTTTTGCTGCCTTTGCAAACTTTGAAGAGAACTCTCCAAAGACTAAGTGCTGTGAACGATTTTCAATTTGAGCAAATGTTGCGATATCCCAAAATGCAGTTGTGCCACCGTTACCAAGAATTACTTCGTAACCATCAGGAAGCGAAAATAGTGATTTTAAACCTTCACGAACTTCGTGGACAACATTCTTAACTGGTTTTTGACGGTGTGAAGTTCCGAGAATTGTTGTGCCACTTTTAAATAAATTATCTAACGCTGCTGGGCGAATCTTTGAAGGACCACAACCAAAACGACCATCGATCGGCTTGATGCCACTCGGAATAACGATGCTCATGGATAAATCTTATGGGAAGTAGCGTTGCATATCCCAATCGGATTTTGTATCTGCTCTGTGATATCTAATACGGTCGTGCAATCTGGAATATCTTCCTTGCCAGAATTCAATGCTGTCAGGTACCACTCGAAAGCCACCCCAATGCGGTGGAGTTGGAACGACACTTCCTTCTGGCCATTTTTCTGCAGCACCTTTAAAACGCATTTCTAACTCTTCACGGGAAGATAGTGGCGCGGATTGAGCGCTAGCCCACGCACCGATCTGACTTGACCACGGTCTTGTAGCAAAGTAACTCTCTGATTCTTCTCGGGAAACTTTATCTGCTTGCCCGGAAATAATTACTTGTCGCTCCATTGCATACCAAGGAAACAAAAGTGTTACTTGCGAATTCATTGCAATAGCTTGGGCTTTGCGCGAAGAATAATTTGTAAAGAAAGTAAATCCACCTTGCGAAATATCTTTTAATAAAACAGTGCGCGTTGTAATTTCTCCAGAACCATCTGAAGTTGAAAGAATCATCGCATTTGCTTCCACAATGATTTCATTGGCCGCAGCTGCTGCCATCCATTCGTCGAAAGTTACAAAGGGATCTTCTGGCAAATTCACCAGACCCTCTTCTCCGTATGAGCGGCGCATCGCAGCAATCTCGGCTCGGATTCCTTTGTCATTCACGATTTTCTCCATGGATGTATCTAACGTCACTTTCGCCCGCAGGGCTATCCCAACTTTCGTGGTCGCCAGCACACCTTCGATGGGGGCAGAATTACCCATGTAAAACCAGATAAAGGAGCGCGTTGTGTCTGATGATTTCAAGCCAGGTCTCGAAGGTGTCATAGCTTTTGAATCTGAAATTGCTGAGCCAGATAAAGAAGGTAGTGCGCTTCGCTACCGCGGTGTTGATATTGAAGATTTAGTCGGACGCGTTTCATTTGGAAACGTATGGGGATTACTTGTTGACGATGAATTTAATCCGGGTCTTCCACCAGCAGAAAAGTTTCCACTTCCAGTTCACTCAGGCGACGTTCGCGTAGATGTTCAATCAGCAATTGCAATGCTTGCACCAGCATGGGGATTTAAACCACTTTTAGATATTTCTGATGAAGAAACTCGTTCAAATCTTGCACGCGCTTCAGTCATGGTTCTTTCATATCTTGCACAATCTGCTCGCGGAGTGACTGCAACTCCCGTTTCAGAAACAGAAATTGATAAGGCACACACTGTTGTCGAACGCATGATGATTCGTTGGCGCGGAGAACCAGATCCATTGCATGTTCGTGCAATTGATGCTTACTTTGTCTCTGCTGCAGAACACGGCATGAATGCATCAACATTTACTGCTCGAGTCATCGCATCAACTGGCGCAGATGTTGCTGCCGCACTCTCTGGTGCAATTGGTGCAATGTCTGGTCCATTACATGGTGGCGCACCATCTCGCGTTCTTGGAATGATCGAAGACGTAGAGCGTTCAGGCGATGCACGCAAGTATGTAAAAGATTTAATGGATCGCGGCGAACGTCTTATGGGATTTGGTCACCGCGTTTACCGAGCAGAAGATCCGCGCGCGCGTACATTGCGCCGCACTGCAAAAGAATTAGGTGCACCTCGTTATGAAGTTGCACTCGAACTCGAAAAAGCTGCGCTTGCGGAATTACACGAACGCCATCCGGAACGTGTTCTGGAAACAAATGTTGAATTTTGGGCAGCAATCGTTCTTGATTTTGCAGAAGTTCCAGGCCCGCTATTTACGTCAATGTTTACAGCCGCTCGAACTGCTGGATGGTCAGCACATATTCTTGAACAAAAGCGCACAGGTCGTTTGATTCGCCCATCTGCGCGTTACATCGGTAAAGCACCACGCAAACCAGAAGAAGTTTTTGGCTGGGATGCATCGGTTCATCAACTACACAATTAAGCAACTATGTCGCGCAGCATCATGTGGTTTCGGCGCGACTTACGCCTTACTGATAATCCTGCACTTTTAGCCGCAATTGATGCTGGCGAAGAGATAGTTCCTGTATTTATTTTGGATCCGAAATTAATTCAAGCCACCGGAACAAAACGGCTGGCATACATGGCAGCATCTCTTCGTAGCCTTGATGAATCACTTGGCAATAAATTACATGTATGTGTCGGCGATCAAGTAGATGTACTTAATGAACTCAAGAAAAAATACAACGCAACGTCAGTGCATATATCTGCTGAGTACGAACCATATGGAGTAGCACGAGATTCACGAGTTGAAGCCGCAGGAATCGAACTTACCCGAACGGGTAGTCCTTATGCGGTTGCACCAGGTCGAGTAAAAAAACCAAGTGATGCAACAAATTATCGCGTCTACACACCTTTTTATCGTGGATGGCTTGCACATGGTTGGCGCGCAGCAGTTGCAGCGCCGAAAACAATAAATGCAGTTACACCGGAAGATAAGGATAGAAACTTTCCAACGTGGCAAGCACCTGCAGGATCAGAAATTCCTGCCGCTGGAGAAAAAGCAGCTCATGATCGATTTAAGAAATTTAAAGCAAACGGACTTGATTCATATGATGAAACAAGAAATTTTGCCGGGATTGATGGAACGAGCAAAATGAGTGCACACCTCAAGTGGGGCGAAATTCATCCGCGAACACTGCTTACTGGGCTTGGCGAAAGCAAAGCACATGACACTTTTAGAAAAGAAATTGCGTGGCGAGAATTCTATGCAGATGTTCTGCACAACTATCCGCATACAGATAAAGATTATTATGCACCGCAATTTGCCAATATGCGTTATGACGAACCAGGTGAAAAATTTATTGCTTGGCGTGAGGGTAAAACTGGGTATCCCTTTGTAGATGCTGGAATGCGTCAATTACTTAAAGAAGGTTGGATGCACAATCGAGTACGCATGGTTGTGGCATCCTTTTTGGCAAAGGATTTACATATCGAATGGCAGCACGGTGCACTATTTTTCGAAGAACATCTTGTCGATTTTGATGTCGCATCCAATGCACATGGGTGGCAGTGGACAGCAGGATGTGGCACAGATGCATCGCCTTATTACCGGGTATTTAATCCGATTGAACAAGGCAAGCGATTTGATGAAAATGGAGATTACATTCGTAAATATGTTCCAGAGCTAGCGCACCTCAAGGCAGATGAGATTCATGAGCCATGGGATTCTGCCGATGGATATAAACACGGCTACGCTAAAAAAATTGTGGAGCACTCTGCAGAGCGAATCGAATCTCTTGCTCGCCTAGAGGAAATCAAAGTGCGCAACACCGAGTGATTCTCGTTTTGCTTTATACATTGCGACATCTGCGCGACGCAATAAATCATGATCATCGTTATTTGTAGCAATACCGATGCTGACAGCTAAATCGATTGATTCTTCTCCAACGATGAATGGATAACTCATAGTCGCCTGTAGCGCACGCGCAATTTCCATACTTACCTCATAGTTCGAATGAATTAAAACGCCAAACTCATCCCCACCCAACCTAGCCAATATCGCATCATCTGGAAGTGCACGATGAAAACGCGTAGAAACCTGTTTTAATATTTCATCACCAATGTCATGTCCAAAGGAATCATTTACGGGCTTGAAACCATCGAGATCTAGAATTAGTAGTGCACCTTGCGAATCTTCCAGTCCTTCTATCTCTGCAATCAACCGTCTTCTATTGGACAATCCTGTTAACTCATCAGTGCGTGCAAGTGTTCGCTCAGTACCTAGAGATCGCGCCTGCCTCAGTGCAATCGTCATACGGATAAATGCCACAAGTAATGTGAGCAAGGTGGGCAGAAGAATAAATGATGGGAAAAATCCTGGGCGAAGTGTAATTATCCCAAGCAACGTCGCACTTAAGAAAACAGATAGTGCAACAAATACAGGATTAACACCTTCATCCGAATTTTGCTCACTTGCTTTAAATTGCGTTGACATCACGAGTAAGGCAAGCCCCACCAACCAGCCGTCATCAGAAATTGATCCAAAGGTGTATTTATTGTTTACATGCAACCACAGAAAAAGAAAATCAGAGAATGCGAAGATGAAAATTCCCACACTGGCAACAATTGCCCGCTTGGATACTCGTTTAGTCAGAAGTGTTGAGATCACACTTGCAACAAGTATCAAATCGCCAACAGGATAGAAAATTGCGAAAAATGTCATGACCATATCGCCATTGAGTCGCGGCAAAACGGGGCCAACAAAGAGTGCTGTTCCAAGTGAACCAAGTCCGAGAGCAATGATTGTCGAATCGAGAATTTCTATCGCCGAGATGCGCGCATGTTGGGATAGCAAGCGTGGCAATGCGATGAAAGCTGCTGGATAAAAGAGCATGTATAAAACGTTAGAAATCAATTCACTACGAAGATTAAGGGTATAAAAAACACTCAGCGA
>WLNM01000043.1 GCA_009699825.1 Actinomycetota bacterium | reverse complement strand
TGCAACAGCATATGAAATATTCTTTGCTAACGCAGTGATTCGTTCCACTTTTACCGCATTACCTAGTTCAACCTCATATCGAGTCACTGTAGGTCCACGCATAAATCCGGTTACTTCTGCATCGATTTCGAATTGTTTGAATACTTCGGTCAGGGATGCAACAACACTCTCATTGACCTTGCTCTTAGCCTTTGCAGCCGGACCTGTGCGAAGAATGTCAGGTGGCGGTAACTCATAATGAGAATCACTCGATAATAAAAGTTGAACTGGTCGAGAATCTTTTGCAATCTGCTGCGTTGCCGGTTTGGGCATTGCAACGGTGAATTCTTCGTCAAACTCTTCTTCATCTAACTCTTCATCTTCCTCTGGGGCTGCATTCCATTGCGCAACGACGGGAGATTCAAAGGGAGGAGTTTCTGATATTTCGAATTCTGCATCACTCACCCGTCTTGTTGGCTTGCGATCCCACAGCCAACGAAACGAAGAAGAAATTCTTGAAAAAATATTCGAAGCCGGAGTTGCCGTTACAACCAAGATTCCAAAAACAAAAAGTAGAACAAGAATTGGATAAGTAAGCATCGAAGTCATCAAAGCAACAAGAGGAGTTGAAACTCCGTGACCAATCCAGCCACCACCATGACGAATTGCTGTTGCACCTGTTCCAACCGAACCATTTATTAAGTGAGAAAGACCAGTGGCACTAATGAGTAAAGTGATGGTTCCAACAATAATTCGTCCCGTGGCTGCCTTTTCATCTGGAACTCTAAATAAACGAACTGCAAAATAAACAAGTACAAGTGGTGCAATGAATCCAACTCGTCCAAAAGTTCCGTAAACAAATGCATAAACGGCCCTACTAATAACATTATTCGCGTGAAGCCAAGTACCCGCTCCTGCAATCAGAGCAAGAATCAATAATGCAAAGGCAGCTCCATCTCGCTGATGAGTTGGATCAAGATCTTTTGCACCGCGGGCAATAAATCGAATGGTGCTTCCGAGAGCTTTAGCGAGCCCGCGCCACAATCCCCCAAGTGCGCGTCCAAAGACGTTACCTACTTTGGATCGTTTAGATGCACTGCTCTTTTTCTTAGCCACACTAATTATCGTAATTGCTAAGCAATTACAGGGATAGCAGGCGCGCCGACTACGAAATGGTTAGTCGTTCTAAACCTCAATAACTAGCGGAACAATCATTGGACGTCGACGGTGTTTAGCACCAACCCATCCCCCAATTGTTCGGCGAACAACTTGTGAAAGTTGATGAGTTCCATTTATTCCTTCAACAACTGCTGCTGCAAGTGCTTTCTCAATATCAATTTTTACCTCATCAAATAAAGATGCATCTTCGGCAAATCCACGTGCATGAATATCTGGACCCGCAACGATTTTTCCACTCTGTGAATCAATAACTACAACAACTGAAATGAAACCTTCTTCTCCAAGAATTCTGCGATCTTTAAGTGAAGACTCTGTTATGTCGCCAATACTTTGTCCATCTACAAATACAAATCCACAAGGAACTCCGCCAACAACTTTTGCCACATGATCAATGAGATCTACGACGACGCCATTTTCGATCACTATTGTGTTTTCTCGTGGTACGCCTGCATTAATTGCTATCTCGGCATTTGCTTTGAGATGACGCCATTCACCATGCACGGGCATAACATATTTTGGTTTGACAATGTTGTAGCAATAAAGCAATTCACCAGCAGCAGCATGACCAGAAACATGAACCATCGCATTTGCTTTATGAACAACTTTTGCGCCAAATCTGGTGAGTTCATTAATTACTCGAAATACGGAATTTTCATTTCCTGGAATAAGAGATGATGCCAAAATAACAGTGTCACCTTCGCCTACTCGTATTTGGTGATCTCCATTTGCCATACGAGATAGCGCTGCCATGGGTTCGCCCTGCGAGCCAGTACAGATTAAAACTACATTGTCATCATAAGAATCTAGCTCTTTTGCATCGAACAAAATATCTCCAGGAATGTTCAAGTACCCAAGGTCATTTGCGATTCCCATATTTCGAACCATCGAACGTCCGATGAATGCAACTTTTCGATTGTGAAGTGCCGCCGTGTCGATAACTTGTTGAATTCTGTGAACATGAGATGAGAATGATGCAACGATAATTCTACGTTTGGTAGATCTAAAGACTCGATCTAGAACCGGCATGATTTCTCTCTCAGATGCTGTAAACCCAGGAACATCTGCGTTAGTTGAATCAACAAGAAATAAATCAACACCTTCATCACCTAATCGTGCAAAAGTGCGCAAATCAGTAATGCGTCCATCTAATGGCAGTTGATCCATTTTAAAATCGCCAGTATGTAGAACTCGACCAGCAGGAGTATTAATAACAATTGCTAATGCATCTGGAATTGAGTGGTTAACTGCAACAAATTCAAGATCAAATGGTCCAACATCTTCTTGCCCACCTTCACGAACTTCTCGAGTGAGTGGAGAAATACGGTGTTCCTTTAATTTTGCAGTGATAAATGCAAGAGTTAAAGCGGAACCATAAATAGGAATATCTCCGCGTTCGCGTAGTAAATACGGTACTGCGCCAATATGATCTTCATGGCCATGAGTTAATACAATTGCCACAACATCTGCTAATCGATCTCGGATATATGAAAAGTCAGGAAGAATTAAATCGATACCTGGTTGATTTTCTTCTGGAAATAAAACACCGCAATCGACAATCAAAAGTTTCCCGTTATATTCAAAAACGGTCATGTTTCGACCAATTTCAGCTAAACCTCCAAGTGCGACAATACGAAGTGCACCCTTTGCTAATTTGGGAGGAGTTCCTAATTCTGGATGTGGATGTGTCATGAGCGAAGAGTTACGCCACCTGCGCGTAAGTCTTCACGCAACTGTGCAATTTGTGCATCGGTTGCATCCACTAAAGGTAAGCGGGTGTATCCGCCTGGAAGCCCCATCAAATTTAGAGCTGCTTTAGTTAAAATTGCACCTTGAGTGCGGAATGTTCCAGTGAAGACTGGTAGAAGTTTTTGATGAATTTCAAGTGCTCGTGCAGTATTTCCAGCAAACCACGAATCTAGCAATTCGCGTAAATCTTTACCTACAGTGTGTCCGCACACTGAAACAAAACCAACTGCTCCAACTGAAAGTAGTGGCAAATTCAAGATGTCATCACCTGAATAAACTGGAATTCCAGATCTCTTAATTACCCAAGAAGTTGATGCAACATCTCCTTTTGCATCTTTAAGAGCAACAATTCGAGGATGCTCAGATAACTTAACGATGGTGTCAGGTTCAATTTGCATTCCGGTACGTCCCGGAATGTCATACATCATTACAGGTAAATCTGAAGCATCGGCAATCGCACGAAAGTGCGCCTCGATTCCGGCCTGTGGCGGTTTGTTGTAATACGGAGTTACAACAAGTAATCCGTCTGCTCCTGCTTTTTGTGCACGAAGCGCCTGTTCAACTGAGTGCGAGGTTTCATTATTGCCTGCACCTGCAACAACTTTTGCCTTACCGGCAACTGCATCTTTGACAACTTTAACTATCTGATCTTTTTCATCATCACTCGTTGTAGGTGCTTCTCCAGTTGTTCCATTAACAATAATTGCATCGTGGCCGGTTGAGAGTAAATGTTGTGCCAGTGTTGCAACGCCATCCCAATCAATAGATAAATCCTTCTTAAAAGGAGTTACCATCGCAGTGGCTAGCCGCCCAAATGGCGCTTGCGTTGTCATGGGCTAAGGCTATCGCTTACTTAGGGCGCAATGCGTCCAGATTTCTCAAAAGCCTTATGCGTAAGAGGCATTAATTTCGCAAATTCGGCTTCCATCTTCTCGGCGACCATCTCAATTTCTCGCTGCGGGTAACTTGGAAAATGTGAACCTTCGCGCGATGTTCGCAATGACAAGAAGTTCATAAGTGCACGAGCATTCATGCTTACATACATTGATGAATAAAGGCCAACAGGAAGAACAACACGAGCTACTTCACGCGCAATTCCGACATCTAACATCTTTTGATACTGCTCGTAAGCAAGAATATACGTCTCTTTCATGGCTTTTACTGAAACTTCGTATTGTTCTGTAGTCCCATCAACAAATGTGTACGCACCAGTTTTTCCAACCTGAATTAATTTACGATCTGTGCTTGGAATATAAAAAACTGGTTTTAGTTCGCGATATCTACCGCTTTCTTCATTATAAGAAGCAATGCGATGTCGCATGAATTCGCGGAAAACAAAAATTGGTGCAGACACAAAAAATGTCATCGAAGTATGTTCAAATGGTGAACCATGCCGTTCACGAGCTAAATAATTTATGAGTCCTTCCGAACGTGCTGGGTCTTCTCCAATCTCATCCATGGATTGTTCACCTGCAGTAGATACACGAGCTGCCCAAATAACATCAGCATCACTTGCACTGGATTTAACAAGTTCTACAGTTACATCACTTCGAAAAACAATATCGGACTCGCTCATGGTGCGACCTTACCTAGAGGGCGCTTTGCGACGTTGGATTTATAAGGCAGAATACGGGTGTGTCTAGAGTTGCTTCCCCCACATTTCGTGATTCTCTCAGCGTCTCCCTCACTGTTGGAGCATACGGAGTTGCATTTGGCGCAGCAGCAGTAGCCAATGGTTTTAGTGTTCTGCAAAGTTGTTTGCTTTCATTACTCACCTTTTCTGGTGCTTCACAATTTGCAGTTATTGGAGTCATCGGAGCCGGTGGCGGTGCAATCAGTGGAATAACAACTGCATCATTATTAGGTATCCGAAATGGTTTATACGGAGTTTTGATGGCTCCAATTCTTAAAGTGCGTGGACTCAAAAGAGTTGTAGCCGCTCACATCACTATTGATGAATCCACCGGTGTCAGCCTTTCGCAAGAATCTCGCGGTGAATCGGCCATGCGCGAGGGATTCTGGCTTACTGGCTTCGGAGTATTTATTTTCTGGAATTTATTTACACTCGCCGGCGCACTCGGTGCAAAGGCTATGGGCAATCCATCTGCATGGGGATTAGACGCTGCTGTACCCGCAGCATTTTTAGGTCTTGTATGGCCACGATTGAAAAATACAACGGATAAATTCTTGGCACTGACTGCAGCGGTTTTTGCAATTGTTACGACACCATATTTACCGGCTGGTTTACCAATTATTGGCACAGCTGTAATCGCAATAATTGCTGGGGTAAGGAAAGCAAAGTAATGGATACATTATGGATTGGCGTAATTGGAACTAGCGTTATTGCCTACGCCCTTAAGTTTGCAGGACATAGCGTTCCCGAAAAATTCTTGTCACATCCACTCATCAAGCGTATAAATCTGCTTATCCCAATTGCCCTATTAAGCGCACTTGTTGCTGTTCAAAGCGTCACGACAAAGAGTGCAATTGTGATCGATCACAGGTTGGCTGGCCTCGGTGCAGCAATACTGGCACTGTTTTTCAAGGCACCTTTCCCAATCGTGGTACT
Source organism: Actinomycetota bacterium (assembly GCA_009699825.1). Taxonomy (GTDB): domain Bacteria; phylum Actinomycetota; class Actinomycetes; order Nanopelagicales; family Nanopelagicaceae; genus Planktophila. The sequence goes on along the minus strand of WLNM01000043.1, from coordinate 3,073 downwards.
CAGTGCAGCCATCACATCGGCTGCTGTATACAACTTCTTCTAAATTATTGACAGAGATTTTAACTTGGCAGTTAAATCATTATCAGATGGCTCAGTTAAGTGAGTCCCATCTGCAAAAACAATCACTGGAATAGATTGAGCCCCACCATTTATTTCACGAACTTTATCGGCGGCGCTGAGATCTGCTTCGACATCAATGAGTGTGTATTCCACACCTAGATCAGCTAGTAATCTCTTTGAACGACGACAATCTCCACACCACTCTGCACCGTACATAGTTATTTGATCTTTAGACATTGATTTTTCCCTTACATGAATTTATCTAGGCCATGTGTCAGGCCTGGATGGTTGATAACGCTTCTGATTCCTAGCAATACACCAGGCATAAATCCAGCTCGATCCATTGAATCGTGTCGAATAGTTAAGGTTTCACCAAGCCCGCCAAAGAGAACTTCTTGATGTGCAACCAATCCTTGAGCACGAATGCTATGAATTTGAATATCGCCGACTTTGCTTCCACGTGCGCCTTCACGTGCATCTTGGGTTGCATCTGGCATCGCAGGTAAAGATGACTCTTTACGCGCTTGTGTCATTAATTCCGCAGTGCGTGCTGCCGTACCGCTGGGAGCATCTACTTTTGCAGGATGATGCATTTCAATAATTTCTGCGGATTCAAAATATCGCGCAGCCTTAGTTGCAAACTCCATCATAAGAACTGCACCAATGGCGAAATTGGGAGCAATGAGTACTCCAACATTCGGATGCTTTGCTAATTCTTTTGTTATCAAATCAATTCGAGATTGATCAAATCCTGTTGTTCCAACTACTGCATGGATGCCGTTGGCAATCAAAAATTCTAAGTTTTTCATTACGCTATCTGGAGTCGTGAAATCAACAACAACTTCAGCTTTATTACTCACTAATTGATCTAAAGAATCACCGAGATCAAGTTGGGCTACAAGTTCGAGATCAGAAGAGTTAGTTACAGCCTTTACAACTTCTGCACCCATACGACCACGAGCACCAAGTACACCGATGCGAATACGTGAACTCATCGTGTGCTTCCTTTCGCGAGAACTTTCTCGAAATGCGCTTCGCTCTTATATGGACCTACAACTCCAAGGGTAGGCGTTTTTGTTAGAAACTCGTTGGCAATAACACGAATATCTTCCGGTGTTACGCGTGCAACCGCCTTAAGAATTTCATCAAAGCCCATGATCTCGCCATAAACGATCTCACTCTTGCCGATGCGACTCATGCGAGAACCTGAATCTTCTTGGCTAAGGACGAGTGATCCACGAACGGCACCCTTTGCTCGTTCAATCTCTTCATGTGACATTCCATTATCGGCCACGTCTGCCAAAACTTCCTGAATGATATTCACAACTTCGATTGCCTTGCTTGGGTTACACCCTGCATAAAATCCAATTTGGCCCGAACCTGCAAATTGTTGCGCGTATGAATAAACCGAATAGGCAAGTCCACGCTTTTCACGAATTTCTTGGAACAAACGTGAAGACATTCCACCACCAAGTGCAGCTGATAAAACGCCCATTGTGAAACGGCGATCATCATTTCGTGTAACGCCCTCCATGCCATAAAACATATGGGCTTGTTCACTCTTTCGATAAATGATTCCTACTCGACCTTGTTTCCCACGTTTTACGGTTGTGTTTGGTCGAATTTGAGGAGTGCCACTGACATCTAAGAAATTATCGCGCGAAAGCGCTTCTTCAACCATAGCGACAACTCGCTTGTGCTTGATGTTTCCAGCAACTGCCACAACTAAATCCTGAGGCAAATATCGCTTCTTGTAATAATTAAAAACACTATTGCGGGACATGTTATTAATAGAATCAATGGTGCCTAAAATCGGACGACCTAAAGTCGTATCCCCATAATAGGTTTCGGCATATAAATCATGTACTAAGTCACTTGGATCATCATCTCGCATAGCGATTTCTTCGAGAACTACTTTTCGCTCTGCATCCACATCCTCTGCAGTCACAATCGACGAAGTAATCAAATCTGAAATTACGTCGACAGCCATCGGTAAATCCGAATCAATCACTCGTGCATAAAAACAGGTGTACTCCTTGCTAGTAAATGCATTCATCTCGCCACCAACTGATTCGATGGCAGAAGAGATTTCTAGTGCATTTCTTCGCTTCGTCCCCTTAAACAAAAGGTGTTCTAAAAAGTGAGAAGCACCAGCAACGGCTGGTGCTTCATCACGAGAACCTACATTTACCCAGATGCCAACGGCTGCACTTCGAACCGAAGAAACTTCTTCGGTAACGATGCGCAATCCGCTTGGCAATACTGTGCGACGAACTGACATTTATTCGGCTGAAGCCGCGCCTTCTTCAAGAACTGGAACAAGTGAAAGCTTTCCCTTTGGATCAATTTCACCAATTTCAACTTGAATCTTGTCGCCGACTTTCATTACCTCTTCTAGATTTTCAATGCGCTTTCCACCATGCATCTTGCGAATTTGAGATACGTGGAGCAAGCCATCTTTTCCTGGAAGAAGTGAGATGAAGGCACCAAATGCTGCAAGCTTTACAACAGTACCTAGGTAGCGTTCGCCAACCTCAGGCATTGTTGGATTAGCAATTGCATTAATTTGAGCACGAGCAGCTTCAGCAGATGGACCATCGGTGGCACCGATATAAATTGTTCCATCATCTTCGATAGAAATATCTGCGCCAGTTTCATCTTGAATCTGATTAATGATCTTGCCCTTAGGACCAATCACTGCGCCGATCTGATCAACTGGAATTTTTACAGAGATAATTCGTGGAGCAAATGGACTCATCTCATCCGGTGTATCGATTGCTTCATTCATAACATCTAGAATCGCAAGACGCGCTTCTTTCGCTTGAAGGAGTGCTCCGGCAAGAACTGATGCTGGAATTCCATCTAGCTTTGTATCTAATTGAAGCGCTGTAACGAAGTCTTTTGTTCCGGCGACTTTAAAGTCCATGTCTCCGAATGCATCTTCTGCTCCAAGAATGTCTGTCAATGCAACGTATTCAACTTTGCCATCGACATCATCTGAAATCAGACCCAT